>JBIKVD010000305.1:0-5217 GCA_044357055.1 Oligoflexales bacterium
AAGCGCCTCAAAGATGCCGTGAGAGTCGCAAGAATGCGGAACATGACCTTGCTGAGGAAGTTTTATATTTTGGTTCTACGGCGCTTTTCAACTCCAAAAACAGAGGGATTATTTATGAAAATTAAAGGTTTAACATTGGCTCTGGGATTATTTTTTAGCCTAGATGGCGCAGTTTCGTGGGTGCGGAGGATCTTAAACTGTTTAGGCTAGATTGCTCACAGGCGGAAGGAAAAGAGCTCAGGGAGCTACAGTCAGGGCAGCTGAACATCTTAAGGGGTGCCGCGATCGTGGATTTTCGGATGGGTCGCTGCAGTTCTTTGAGCCTTGCTCTGCAAGAAATCTTCGCCAACAGTTCGGAAATGACGCAAGAAGTGGATATGAATATCGTAAGTTATGGCTTTAGCAGCTTGCTCTACCGTCTGCAGGAAAAGTGGAGTTCAGGTTCTGAAATAGAAACCAGTCCCTTTGATCCTGGCCAAGTCTCGCTAAGTCTGAATGAAGGCAGCGCTGACGCCACCCTGAGTTTAAGATTCTCGAACCCTGACATTAAGCGGCTGTTAACATGGATGAATGCACCCAACGCGGGAGCAAGCGCAGTTAACACAAGTACGACGCTTGCAATCTTTGACGGCCCAAGGCAACAAGGTTCTGCCCTGGCGCGCTTAGCTGGGGTCCTAGCAAAAGCAAATGGCGATACCTTCAAGTGGGGTGAGGTGCAAATATTCGCGGTTAACAAAGATGGTAGGCTTGAACCCATGATCACTTGCAAACGCCAGGGATCTAACTGCGTTTTCAAGAATCAATAAGTCATAACCAAAAGACGAGGGGCTGCAAGGATTCGGGGCCCTGCGGCTTATGACACAGCGTTGGCGCGAAAACGCCAACGCCTAGATAGCCAGCTTCTTCTTAATTCTTTTGACCAATAAGAAGAGTCCAACAATCACGACAGCGGCAACAATGATGATCAAAATTCCATGTTTGGGGGTCTTGATGATTTTATGCAGGTGTTCCAGGTTTTCAGCGAAGATGAAGCCTAACCAGACGAAAAGTGGGACGGATATAATCGCAGCCGTGCCATCGTACAAAAGAAAAGTGCGAAAGTGGATTTGATAGACGCCAGCGCTTACAAAAAAATAGGCATGCGCAGACCGGGCAAAAAGCGGGCCACAAAAATAATCGCCTCCCCGCGCTTCGGAAAGGCAGCTTCAATGCGATGGGAGAGCTTCGATTGGAAGACTCGGGAAAAGGGCCAAATGCGTCTGATGCGCTCTTTGCCTTCTAACGGGCGGGTAGGTAAATCAACCGGTTCTCCTCTATTTTCATTGAAGCTCATTTGATCCGCCCCATTGTTATTTTGACAGGCTTTGGTGCGCCAATTCTCATTAGGCGAGTGTATTTTAGGTTCTAAGCTTGCTTGTGGGCGCTTGGATTGGAATTCTGTGAGGATTTAGACAATAGGTTGCGGCTCTCGAACTGACAGTCGAGCCTCTCGTCTTGCTCAAGTGGTTGCTGCATCCCACGCGTGAGCTGAATCTTCTGATGAAGCGAAATCAAACTCCCCCTGGCTCGATTTGGGAGGGGCCAGCACTGGCGGATTCGGATCTAGTCTCAGATGCCGAAGGTATCTTTGAACCGACGTGCGCTCCATGACTGACCAGACGGCCACCATATCGCCGCCGCAAGCATCGCCTTTGGTCACGTCGATCTTAAAGACCTGGGCCAGCTTCTGTTTTTCAACTGACGTGGTTCGGATTCGTCAAGGAACTGAAAGCCTTTCTTTATTTTTGTCTTGAGGGTTATTTCCTTGCGGAAAGGTGAAGTGGACGCCAAAATCCTACCCCACCGAGTGAGATGATTTTTGGGAGGAGGTATCAGGGCCATGAGTTTTTCAGGTGAGTTCAAGACGTTCGTCACTCAGAGGGCCATGGGCGAGATATTCAATCAGCTTATGGTGCTGATCGCGCTGGTGGGCATTGATATGAGTCCTGGCGTGCAAGGAGAAGCCATTGAGGAAACCGTGCGCCAGGACCCCGCACCGTGGGCATCAAGGAGGAACAATTGGCTACGCTGCTTGGGTATTATCAGCCATGCATCAGGAAGAACCAATCACCCTAGAAGTCAGAAGTTTTAACGATTTAAACAACGTTTTATACGGCTTTCAACCAAGTCAATTCGCGTCGACTTGGCAGGAGCCAGGGCGCTACAAATTGATCCAAGATAAGCCTATCTATGTTATGATTGATGAAGCCTGTGTTTCTATGTGTGAGTCCTTTGTTGATGTCCTCAGTTCAATCAACGAGGTTACATTGATCGGCAAAAAAACAGGTGGGGCAAGATCTTTCGTAGAATTCATACAACTCAACGCTGATCTAACTCTCACTGTACCCTCGCACAGTATTTTCTTCTCAAAAAGTTGCCATAGTAGAATCATTAATGACAACGAGAGTGTGTATCCTGATATAATCTACAGTGAAACAACACTGGATCTTGAAGAACCTGATGGAATCTTGGCACTTATTCGAAATCACTATCTTGAAAACTTTTAAAAAGCCAAAAACCTAAGTGTAACTCTTTTAGCTTAGCTCTACACGGCGTCTTTTCAAATCGTCTATCAGCCGCTCAGTTCATGAAATAGCATCCAAAAGTGATTCTCTTATAAGATTTTGCAGCGCAATATGCGGCGAGTTTTTGCGAAAAATCAAACTGAAGTTGCACATAGCATTCCAGCCTTTATCTGCAAAAGCGACCTCCAGGCGGGGATAAAATCTGAGAAGATCTTGTGGAAAAAAGCTCCAAGCATTTCCGTCCCGCAAGAAAGCAGCGGCGACATCGTAATTGTCAAAGGCCAACTGTATCTTGGGAGTCAGGCCGTATTTATCAAATATGGGATGATCCTCGCAGACCTCAATACCTTCAAAAACTTTCGGCAATACGGCTGGGAGTTTGTTTAGCGCGTTGATACGCTTGTTCATTGGCAGTTTTAACAGTGGATGTGATTTTTTTGCGACGAGAACCAGCTTACATTGACTGATGGTATGTATACACAAGTCAACATGATTCTGCGGGCTGATGGCCATCCCAATATCCACATTTCCCGCAAGGACTTCTTTCACGACGCCAGCGGAGCGCAAGGAAAGAATTTCCAGCTTCAGTTCTTGATGATCTAACAGAATTTTAGATATGGCAGGCACCAAGATCTGCGCCGCAATTACGTGACTGGCAGCAAAGCGAAAATAGCCAGAAATGCTCAGTTTCGAACTGTGCGTGAAGCTTAGCTTTAACTCCTCGACTTGACGCAAAATATTCGAGGCTTCTGCGAGGAATTTCCCCCCATCTGCAGTTAATCTAATTTTTTTTCCGACTTTGATAAAAAGTTCCAAACCAAACTCATTTTCAAGCTGCGAGATGCCGTGACTGATTGCGCTTGGACTGATAGAGAGAACGCGGCTTGCTTTGCCGAGATGCTCTAACTGGGCGGTCTGCACAAAGTAGCGAAGATGATCTAGGTTCAAATGAACCTCCTAGAAATCGCAGATTGTTCAAAAAATTAGATTGATGTCACAACAAATAAATCATTTTTCAAAGTAGTTCGCAAGTATTACACCAGACCGAGGGCATTGAACACTTTACAAAGATAGGAGTCAGAGTATGAGGCGACGATTCATGTTGGCAATGACGGCGTTCGCCGCGTTGAGCCCGCAGATAAGATCACAGAGTTTAAGCATGGAAGATCAACTTCGCCAGAGCCTGTCGGGCGACGAGTTTGTCGCACATGAGTGGGGCACCTTTACGAGTCTGCAAGGTTCTGACGGAGCAAACCTTCCTGGTCTGCATTATGGCGACGAAAGGCTACCGGGGTTTGTTTACTGCCCATTGGGATTCAGCTACGGGGGCTGCCTGACGCAGTTCAGGTCAACCGAGTCGGGACCTCTGGCAACAACGCAGCGGATGGAGACTCCCGTCATCTATTTTTACTCAAAGACGGACCAGGCACTTGAGGTCACGGTTGATTTCCCTAAAGGTATCATTACAGAGTGGTATCCAGCTGCGAGCGCATACAGTCCGAGACCTCATCAGGTAACTGCTTTGCAAGACGGTACCATGACCTGGGACATAAAGATTAGCACGGCTGTGTTGCCGGTAGAGCAGGTTAACGCTTCCGAAATCTGGCAATCACAGAGAAATGTCGGGGCTAACTATATTTCGGTAGCGAACGAATTTGGCGAAATCGAAAATGAAAATTTCATATTCTATCGTGGGCTGGCCCAATTTAATCCTCCGTTTAAGGTGACATCAGATGTTGATAGCAACCTTATCCTTCACAATGAGGATGTGGAGCCCATCAGTTGTATCCTGTTGCTTGATTATAATGGCAGCAAAGGCGCATTCAAATTAATTGAGCATCTGCCAGGAAACAAAACAATGACTTTTAAAAAGTCTGAGATTCCTGCAGCCGAAGATGGTCAGGATGCGAATGAATACGTATCCGAAGTTAGCTCAGTTTTGGAAAAGTATTTGACAAAGAACGGCTTATTGCCTCTTGAAGCTGCAGCTATGGTAAATACATGGCAGAAGAGCTATTTTAAGAGCCCTGGACTCCGCGCTTTGTACGTATTGCCCAGAGCCTGGACTGACACATTCATTCCCCTGCGTTTTTCGGATACTCCAAAGGCGCTTGAAAGAGTCTTTGTCGGACGTGTTGAGATTCTAGAGCAGGCGAGAGAGATTGAACTCCTGAAAGATGTTCAAGAAGTAATGGCGCTCAAAAACGATGACCGATACGAAAAGGAATATTCATTTTTGAATTCCTTAAATAGGTTTGCAGAGCCCATATTATGGCGACTTAAGGCTTTGACAGATGATAAAGCTCTGCAAAAATATATCGAAAACAGGCTCATTCCGCTGGCCAATGCCAGTCTGGATATGCGCTGAGAATCCCTCTCTTTAAATTCCCTCCCCAAAAACCCCTGCTGGTTCATGGGCGGCGATCAGCACGCCGCCGCTAACCAGCGCCTAATATTTCAATATATGCTTGTATTATCATAGTGGTAAGCAAGATGTTGCGGGGGCGTACAAGACCCATGCGCGAAACTCATCAGCTTGCCCTTGCGAAAGAGCGGGTAGGTAAATCAACCGGTTCTCCTCTATTTTCATTGAAGCTCATTTGATCCGCCCCATTGTTATTTTGACAGGCTTTGGTGTGCCAATTCTCATTAG
>JBIKVD010000055.1:0-16292 GCA_044357055.1 Oligoflexales bacterium
ACTCCTTATCAGCTCCAATTCGTCGCCGATGTTCGGGATAAGCATGATTTTTTCGACAAACTGGATCGAGAACGCTTGGAGCTCGTTGCCAGAAATCGCTTGCAGACTCGCCAACTTTTCCTGCGTTGGAATCAAACCGCTGCCCCGCTAACAGCCACATTAGGAAGGTTCTCGGCTGCAGACGCAGGGGTGATCTATACAGACGGCCTCGATCTCGGGCTCCGATTGACGCCCGAGCTTAAATGGGGCGTGCTGGGAGGCTATACTCCGCGATTCGATGAAGGCTCTGCCCTGGAGACGACCTCGAATAGCCAACAATATGGCACTTATATCACCTATTTAGATAACGGGCGAAGGTGGTCGGACTATATCTTTTTTTCCAATCTCTTTATTTCCGTCCCCGTTAATACCTTGCCAGAGCTTCCTGGCATAGAAGCCTCTACGTCAGAAGATCCAGCGGAACCGAACACAGCGCAACAGGAAGCTGCCCAGCAAGATCCCGCCACGTCTCGCCGCAACCTTTGGGTCAATAACACCACCATGCAATGGGGCCAGCGCACCCGCTTAACAAATCTCTCTACGGTTGGACTCAATCCTAAGCCCATAGCAGAGAATCTGTGGTTCTCCTGGTTTCAAAATTTCAGCAGTCAAATGAATGGCCAATTATCCTATCTCCACGTCGACCCCTTTGAGTATCACCGTCAGCAAGAACTGCGGGAAACCTTACCGAGCAGCCAATACCGACAAGGCTCCTTTACCTTGCGACACCGGGTATCCCCCCAATGGCAGATGTTATATCTCGCGAAATATGGCAAGCGAACTTTTGATCAACTTGAAAAAAAGGTCCTGGGCCTAGGCATACAATTCTCCGAATTTTTTTCATCGAGAGATACAGCCAGTATCCAAGTGCATTACCAGCAGAATTTTGTCTCCAACTCCATCATCTCAATCTTTGATTACGGTTTTTTTTCCCAAGATTGGGAGTTCCATTTATCCCAAAGCATTGGCGTAGAAAAACACCGCGATATTGAAAAAACCCTTTACCCAACCGTCACCCAAGTCGGATCTAGTTTTTTTTGGTCGCGCCTCATATTTTCCACAGCATCCTTGGAATGGGCGCGGGATGAAAACGTCGACATCTATAGCCTCATCGCCAAAATTGGCTATCGGTTTGGATCCAAAGAACTGCCTCCCATTAGAGACGGTGCTCCGCCAAGAGGAAGGCTGTAAGATATGAAGCAAGTCCAAGCCTACCTTATGATCCTCATGCCCTTGTTGCTAGGTACTATGACCTTATCAAGCCAAGCGTCATGGGCCCAACAGGAGGAAGAGACCGAAGGCTTATTCAATAAGTTGCTCGCCCCAGGACCCTTGATAAAAGGTCATAAAGACCTGGAAAAGGCAGACTGCTTAAAGTGCCACGATGTGGGTAAGGGTGTGCCTAATCAGAAATGCTTGAGCTGCCATACGGAAATTAAAGATTCCATGAAGGATGACATAGGCTTTCATTTCTTCCATCGCAAGGAGACCTGTATTTCCTGCCACTCCGATCATAAGGGCAGCGATTATGATAGCACCAAGCTTGATGAAAAGACCTTTGATCATAGTAAAACCGGATTTATTTTGGACGGAAAGCACAAAAGCATCAAATGCGCCGAATGTCACACTGAGAAACGCAGCAAGAAACCGATCAGATCTAGCGGGATCAAATTTCTTGGCCAGACCACCTCCTGCAAATCATGTCATGTAAACGACGATGTTCACTTTTTCAAGGGTCAATACAAGGAAAAGGACTGCAATTCTTGCCACGGTACTAAGACCTGGACCGATCAGCTGAAGTTTCATCACCAAAAAGATACCTCGTTTGCTTTAGAGGGTAAGCATGCCAAGTTAGAATGTAAGACCTGCCATGTTCCGAAAGGGCCTAGCTCCGCCAAATACAACTGGCCGGGCTTAGAGAGCAAAAAATGTTTGAGCTGCCACCAAGATCAGCACGTAGGCGCCTTTTCCGCAAAGTTCGCCGGGGGCGGAGCCTGTATCAATTGTCACAGCCAAACGCAATGGAAAATACCCGCCTTTAATCACGCTGAGGTAACAGGTTTTGCCCTCAAGGGAGCTCACAAAGACTTAAAGTGTGAGGACTGTCACAAGCAGCTCTCACCAACGAAATCAGAGGAGCTCAAAGACTTTAAATTCAAGGGACTGCAAAAAACCTGTGTGTCTTGCCACAAGGATTTCCACGGATTTAGCAAAACGTCCCCAAGTCGAAGATTTGGGTCTCTGCTTACCTGTGATACGTGTCACAGTGAATCCAACTGGAAACAGCAAATCGACTTCAACCACAACCTGGATACCCGGTTTACGATTGATGGCAAACACACAAAAAATACTTGTATTGATTGCCATCAGGCCACAAATCCCAAGCTGAACAAGAAGTCCTATGTACCCCGTAAATACCACTGGTCGGCTTTAGAGCAAAAAACCTGCGAAAATTGTCACAAAAGTCCCCACACCCGGACCTTTTCTAAGGAGCTGTTGGCGAAAAAGTGTACGGCATGTCATATAACTGAGGATTGGCACAAGTTTAGGAGCGCAGGTAAGGGCAAGGAGAGTTTTCACCACGATGCAACCCGCTTCCCCCTCACGGGCAAGCATGCAAAGACTTCTTGTGATAGTTGCCATGTGGTGAAAGGAAAGCAGAAATTCAAATTTGAAAATGCAGAGCGAAAGTTCTGTGTCAGCTGCCATGAGAATGTCCACGAACGACAATTTAGCAAGAAATTTTCGGATAAATCCTGTGCGGAGTGCCATAACACCGAAACATTTGCCAAACTGCTCGAATTTGATCACAACAAAACCAGCTTTCAAATTGACGGCGCTCACAGCAAATTCGCTAAGAACTGCCAGAAGTGCCATTCTAAAACCAATCAAACTTTAACGACAAACCCAGTTGTCAATGCAGGAAAATTTCAGTTTAATCATGGGACCCAGGGCTTTTGCCAGTCCTGCCACGAAAACATTCACACCGACCAATTTAGCAAGGAATTCTCCACCAAGCCCTGCACCCAGTGCCATAACACCGTAGCATTTTCCAAACGCAAGACCTTCAATCATGACGCAACAGATTTCAAGCTCACTGGCGCCCACACCAAAGTCAAATGCTTTGACTGTCATAAACCCACAAACAAGATTTTGACCAAGTCACCCAAAAAATATCAGCACAAATTCCTTTTTGAGAATCTAGAGACCAAGAGTTGTGTGACTTGCCATAAAGATCCCCATAAAGGCGAGCACGGTACTTCCTGTACCGATTGCCACAACGAGGTAAATTGGGGTCGTACGCGGGATTTTCACAAGTTTTTTACGCTTTCTGGCATCCACTATATGTTGCGTTGCAACGAATGTCACACGGATGCAAGGAGATTGGGAGGACTGAGTGAGCAATGTGTCTTCTGCCACCAAGACGAGGACTATCATGGTGGCGCCTTACCTGAATGTGGCACTTGTCATACCCAAGAAGCCTGGGAGTTCACGCACTTCAAGCATTCGATGACGAACTTTCCCTTGCGAGGGATTCACCGAGTTCTAGAATGCGAGTCTTGTCATGCTGGAGGCATCTATGAGGGGACAGCTAGCGAATGTGTATCCTGTCACTTGCAGGATGCGCAACCTGTGACCTTTCCCAATCACTCAGCTCCTGGTTTCGATCAATGCGGGGATTGTCACAATCAGTTTTCCTTTGAATCCGCGCGGTGATTCACGATCCTTTTCAGAAAAAACCTACCGCGCGGGGCCTTATTAATTATCCCAACTTCGACGTGTTGTGTGGCAATCTTTACAGCGTCCGAATGGTTCCGGTGCAAAATAATCGGGCCTGCCGGGATGCTCACCGTATCCCTTACTGTAATGGCAAGGCAGGCAGAAACCCAAATCAGGAATGCGGTGGGCATTAGAATCGAAGCGCATGGTGGTATGCCCCTCTGGTGGGGTTCCATGGCACGCGATACAGTCCTTGCCAACATAGTGAGGGCCACTTGTCTGGCGGTTATTGACCACCGCCCCTCGATTGCCAGTAGCAGGTCTTGCATGGCAACTCTCGCAGGTTGCTGGTTTTGGCACGTGACTAAAACTTGCCTCAGCCCATGCAGGATGATTGTGGCAACTGACACAATCCATACCTGAATAGTGAGTCGCATTCTTGCGATCAGCCTCGTGGCAACTCATACAAGACTCGGGTTTAGGAACGTGATTGAAGGTAGTGGTGACATTGGACCATAACGGATGGGTGTGGCAGCTGACACAATCTTGCCCGGCATAGTGGTTTGCAGCTTTGCGGTCTGTCTCATGGCAAGAGACGCAAGTACTTGGCGGCGGTTGATGACTAAAAGCTGTCGTCGTTTTCCAATTAGGGAAGGTATGACAGCTTGCACACTCGCCTTCCTTGACATGACTTCCACCTGGTCGATCCGCACTATGGCAGGATATACAGGTTGCCGGCATTGGACTGTGAGCGAAGGGAAGCTGTGTGGTCCAATCTGGAAAACGATGACAGCTCACACAATCCTCAACCTGTGGATGAGGTGCAGCAGGTCTTTTGTCAGCATGGCATTCGTTACAGGACGTTGGCATGGGCTCATGCGTAAATCCAGCCAAACTCTTCCACAGGGGAAAGGTGTGACAAGAAGCGCAGTCACCATCTTGCACGTGGGGAGCAAGCGGGCGGTCGCTCGCATGACACTCGTTGCACGCCAGTGGCAATGGAATGTGATCGTAACCGTCCGCCAGAGATAATTTCCACTGCGGATACTTGTGGCAGCTGACGCAGTCGGCGCCGGACCCATGGGCCTTGCCGTCAATGGGCGCGGGTCGATGCTCTTCATGACACAAAGCGCAGTTGGTGATGAAAGCCCCATGATCGAAGCCTACGAGGGCGTCAGAATTAGCTTTGGCTTTCGGTTTCTCTATTAAGTTGCTACACCTCAGTGAGCAGAACAACCCAAGACCAAGTGCAACGGCTGTTAACAAGGGGCTCATTCTTTCTTTCATAACATCCGATTCCTAACTTGATTTAAGCTTTTCTCCAAATTTCTTTTCGATTCTGATTCCGAGCCCCATTAAGAACTTGTGGGGTAATTCTGCTCCGGCAAAAACAAAGAGATAATCATTTTGCAACTTTTTTGGTGTCCCATCCCGATCGATAAGCAAATGTTTTTCGTGGATTTCCTTCACAGAACTTTTGTACCAGATGACGACTTGTCCCTTCTTTTCCATATCGAAAATAATATTCTGATTCTCTTCGTTGCAGCGGTCAAAACCAGGTCCCCGTACCAAAAGCAGCACTTTATTGCGCAAGCTAGGCTTTGCTAAGTACTGCGCCGCCTCAACACCCGCATTACCGCCCCCGACAACCGCCACAAAGCGTCCCTGATACTGCTCTGGGTCTAAGAGGTTATAAGTTACCTTTGGTAGATCTTCATTGGCGAGACCAAGACGCCGCGGGGAACCTCGAACCCCCATGGCCAAAATCACTTTCTTGGCTCGAATCGGCCCTCGGGAAGTTTGCACTTTAAATCCCCCGGTCTGAGCCTCCATCATTTCAAATTTCGTTTCCTCTTTGATATGCAGTTGAAATCGTTTACGGACGTCGTTCCAAAATGCCAGCAGCTCTTCCTTCGTCACTTTATTGCTCGGAAACTTCATTTTGCCTGCAAGCGGTAACTCTGCTGGATGAGTCATAACGACTTTTTGCCAGGGGAAATTATAGACGGTACCCCCAAAAGATCCTTGTTCAATGCAAACATATTTTGCCTTGCGCGATGCAGCGGTAAGAGAGGCGGCTAATCCGGCAGGACCAGCACCCACAATGAGTAAATCGACTTCTGTCTTGTCACCCGTTTTTGGCAAATGATCTAAGGCGTGTGAGGCAGCTAGGACCCCTTGCTTAACGGCATTGCGAATCAACCCCATACCACCAAGCTCACCGGCGATATAGAGTCCAGAAACATTCGTCTCATAATGACTGCTAATCCGCGGGATATCCATCCCGCGTGACTTTGTCCCAAAAACGAGAGAAATCGCCCCAAAGGGACACACCACTTCGCATTGCCCATGCCCCACGCACTTACTCGCGGAAACCAGCACTGCCTTATGATCAACCAACTGAATAATTTCCCCTTCGGGACAAGCTCGCACACAGGCACCACAGCCGGCGCAAAGGGCCTGATCGATTTCAGGATGTAAGGTCAAAGGCTCGTGTAGATTCGCCTTCACCGCTTTGTCCATATATTCTCTAGATTTCTTTTCGGTTTTCACTCGCTTCTTAAGGAGAAAAACCGTTATACCAGCAAGAAGCATCAACCCGATGAGGCCAAGGTTTCGACTTGCCAAGCTTTCAATTTTATCCAGGAACATAGGCGACACGACATCCTCCCCCGCACCAATAGAGCTTATCGGTCCTGAGGCTCTCAAACTTAAGCGGCTCTCACCTTGGTAAATGGATATTTTCCATGGTATAATCGGCGCGTTAGAGAATTATCGACCAGATTAAGCAAGCTTAGGCC
Source organism: Oligoflexales bacterium (assembly GCA_044357055.1). Lineage (GTDB taxonomy): Bacteria > Bdellovibrionota_B > Oligoflexia > Oligoflexales > JBIKVD01 > JBIKVD01. The sequence goes on from JBIKVD010000055.1 coordinate 6,561, forward strand.
CCGTGGGCTTTACCCCCGAGGCTCGGGCTTTTTGCATTCGGAAATTAGGTATGCTGCGTATCTATATGATCTTTTGCGTCCTCTTGTTTGGTGCCCTCGCCTATGAATACGCGGTCCTGAACGAGATCCTGGCAGCGCCGAGTCTGTTGCAAATTCTGCAGTCCAAGAAAATGCTTAGCAAGGATCTCAATCTTTCTCCCGATCCTGGAAAGCCGCTTAGTTATGCTCTGGGTTGGCTGGGGTTTTCGATCATGTGCCTGACAAATGTTTATGTACTGCGCAAGCGGATACCAATCTTAAAGAACTTTGGTGGACTGCAGCCCATGTTGGATTTCCATATCTTGTGCGGAGTCTTGGGACCGATACTCATTCTCTTTCACACGAACTTTAAAGTCGGCGGTTTAGTCGCTATCAGTTTTTGGTGTATGGTCATCTCCTTTACCAGTGGAATCGTTGGCCGCTATGCTTACATGCAACTGCTTCAGACGAAGACTTCCCTGGCCAATCGCGTACGTAAGATGGATCAAGGCCTGAAAACATTGAGCGAGAAGCACAAGGTGATTTCTCCCGAGCACTTACAAGCCGTGCAGAACTCCATTTACCAGTATTATGGCTTGCAAGATCCAAACGCAGTCTACGCCCAACTCACGGCTATCTCTATCCCGAGAGCTTTTGTCCTCTCGGTGGCCGCTGAATTTGGGCACTTTATGCCAAGCAGCTCGCTGACTCGATTGCGTGTTCCAAAAACACTCAAACCTCATTTTCAACAATACGCCAAAGTCGTTCGTCAAATCTCTTTTCTCGAGCCCTTTAGACGCTTTATGGGTTACTGGCACACTTTCCATCTCCCTTTTGCTATTTTTATGTATGTCATCGCCATTATTCATATCATCACAGCTTTGATCTTTAAGGTCGGCTAAGAAAAGTATATTGGATTACTGTGTGACTTCACTCCCAAACGAAAGGCAACACCATTATCTTGCTGCCCCATCGATTATAGTCCTATGGTGCTTGGAGCTTTGCCTACTTATTACAGCTGCCAAGGGAATCAAGCTCGTTTAAAGGCAACGGAAGCCCAAAGAGTTTGCAAGCTTTTGACGAAACACCATTTTTGAGGCTGTTAATTGCAAGCAAGAACGGCTCGAATCTTGATACGAAAGTGCGATCTCATGGCCCATTGTCGCTTTCCTAGGCGGGACAGCACTTGGGCTTGGATCTTTAGCTCCTTGGCTTCTCAAGAGTCTATGGCCAATTGCATTAAAAATGTCTAGAGCGCAACTTAAATCCAAGGCACTATTGGTATAATATGTTAGACAGCGAATTTGATCGTTTAAATTTGGGGCTGGGTCTTAAGGTCTTCTAGAGCAAAGCAGCTGCGCGGTCGAGATAGTTTGATGATTAAACTGTGATTGAAAGGGCGTGATTTGCTATTCCATTCTAAAATGAGTGAATCGGTCGTAGTTTTGGCAGGAGCGCTAACTATAGTGATGAGCCTCAACATGATGTCCTGCCAACCGTTAAGATTTTCAGGCAATCAAACAAGTGCTTTGCTAGGGCACAATGAACCTTCCGAGCTAGATTATAGCAGTCTGGCAGGAAGCTTATTGGTTGTGCCAGAGTATGATCAGCTTAACAATGTCATAGCCATTGAATATGGTGCATTGGGAGAGTACAACGATGGGCCGCTTTTGAAGGACCTGCTGAACACGCCCATTGAGCGGGTTTTGGTTACCATGGCTGTTCCTGAGCAATCACGTGCTAGGATTTCGCCACAAATGCTGCAAGGCAACAAGGATGCTTCGCTGAAGATGTTATATAAACTTACCGATCAGGAAGCAGAAAAAATCGATTTACTTTATATTGAGACACCATTTATCGACAAGACCAAGAGTTCTACCTGGGCTCGTGACTTTGGGGCACTATCGGCAGTGTATAAGCAGGAAGTGGTTGCAGCTGATCAGTCCAAAGGAAAAAAGAGAATCCTCTATGATTTCAACTACCAGAGCAAACGCTATGGAGACAACTATTCCATACAAGTTGGCCAGTATTACCGCGGAGAATTTAAGCCAGTGTTCCATCCCTGGGGTGGAAAAACTGTCGATGTAAACACTGTAAATATCCCATTATATCTGGACTTAGGAAATTTCATCAATACACGTGGTGGATGGTGCTTCTCCGCAGACCAGGTCGTTAGATTCAATAACGGTAGCAGGACCTCTATTGACAATCCCATGAAATTTGATGAGGCTGGTATCAAAAGCCTCTATGCGGATTCTTTTGGCTGTGATCCAAGCAAAATTATCCTGTTTCCATCCTTACCCTACGAAGCCACGGGGCATATTGACCTATGGGCGAAGTTTCTGTCTGAAGATGTTTTGATCATTGGCGAGTTGCAGTCGATTACGATTGATGCTGCCGTTGATTTCAAGAGCAATCCCGACGCATATCATTACATTAAAATGTACTATTTATTCAACTCCAGTGACTTTAACCATGCGCGCGCGCAAGCGAATAAAATGCAGCAGATGGGTGAGCCCGCGCTAAGTAATGAGGAAGTGCTTGAAATTTTGGCAACGGATCAAATGATGAAAAAATATGCCGACATCTACCGAAGTAAATTAGTTGAAGTAAGAGAGTTCCTTGAACAGCAGGTCCAGCGAGTTTCCACCGTCATCAAGTCTCACAATCAAGGTCCACCATTGCAGATTGTCCGTATTCCCATGCCTGCATTTTTGGAAGCAAACGATATATTCCGATCCTATGTAAATTCGCTTCTTGTACAAGACGAAAAAAGGAAGGTTGCAGTAGTCCCTCGATTCTTTTACGTGGCTAAGGCCGCTGCACCAGATCGTGCTCTCAGCGAATACTATGAACAGCAAGTGATTTCCGCCTACGGAAAGGCAGGTTATGAGGTCATTTTTTCCGGCTCAGAGGGCCGAATTCGCTCGCATGGTTCCATTCATTGTAGCACCATGCAGATGGCGCTGTAAGCGGCAGTAGGACTTCGCCTTAACGAGCAGCTAGGCTACGGATACTGAAGTCACAGTAGAGCGCTTTGTAATAACGGCGACCGTCCGACTATGAGCGTTGCTCTTGCAGGGCGATATCCTTTCTTGGATCACAGGTTGGTAGACTACGTTCTGTCCTTGAATCATCACATCAAGTTTGACGCATTTGAAAGTAAAAAATTGCTACGAAAAATGTCCGCTGCACACACCGGAGTCAGTCAACTTCAGAAAAAAGACGCATTTCACGCTGCTTCCACTGATCTCATACTGGAAGACAGGTACGGGCAAATATTTTCATTAGCACACGAGCTGAACCAAGTCACATATGGGATGCTGGACCGTTGTAGTGTTGCTCGATTTATCGATAGTCTGAAAGTCATGAAGGCTGAAAATGCACTTGGAGCCAAGAATGAAACCGCGCTATCTTACAACTCAGCTTTTATGTATTTGGTCACGTTGGGTCATTTTGTTGACTTCTTCGTGAAAGGACATTTATCCGCAAAGGCCGTCTGATGAACTTGCTAAAACCATATCGATTGCCTGATAAACCCGTTATCGGTATTTTCACACCCGGAACACCGGCCCATGTAAGCATGAGAAATAAATATCTCCATGGCATTAGAATTCTGAAAGACCTTGGTTTTGGAATTAAAGAAGGCATTGTTACAAAAAAAGCTGAAGCCAGAAAACACAAGATGGCCAGTGGTCAAGAATGCGCTGCAGAATTCATGGATCTGGTAGCTGATGACGAAGTGCATTGTCTAATGGCCAATATTGGGGGCTGGAATACTTCAAGTCTTCTAACGTATTTGGACTATGACCTAATCCGGGCGAAAAGAAAAATTATTTGCGGCTACAGCGATATAACAGCATTGCATCTAGCAATATTAAAATTTTCTGGTCTATCGACTTTTTATGGTCCGTCGGTCACAGCATCTTTTGGTGAATGGTCATCACCACCGGCCTATACGGTGGATCATTTTCTCAACGCAGCAAGGAATACCAGTTCAAATCCTTACGCGGTTGAACCTCCAGCCCTTTGGAGCCGAGATTTTATCGATTATCACGGAACAGTTTGGGGTACCCAGTCTCGAACTTGGGAAATTAACCCTGGATGGCAAGCCTTCCGTTATGGACATTGTCGAGGTCCCATTTTGGTCGCGAACTTGAACGCTCTTTGCTCTATGGCCGGAACCCGCTATTTTCCCGATTTTAAGGATTGTGTACTGCTTCTCGAAGAAATGGATGCACCGCTTGGCAGAACGGAACGAAGCTTACTGCAATTGAAGTACAATGGTGTTTTCGACCAGATATCCGGACTAATTTTTAGCAAGTTTGAGTTCCCAGACAAACAAGCAAATACCAATGACTATCACAGTATCTTTAGAGAAGTTCTCGCAGATACCCAATTTCCGATTATGACGGAATTTGACTGTGGACACACCGTACCTACATTGACCCTAGCCCAGCATACGCTTGTTTCCCTGGATCTATCCGCAGCGAGTTGCCGGTTCGTCATTGAACAATCTAATGTTGTGGACAATATTTGGGGGGAAATCTAAATGTCTTATGTATGGTTGTTACCCACAGCGCGAACCTTCGTCGAACAAGACAAAGTTAAAGTCATAAATCATCTGCAGCTGGCGACTTTGCCGCTTGCGGCTGACTATTGCTTGTCATTTCTTGAGCGTTTGGATGGTACTCATTCTATAGAAGAGTTGGCTCAAGATCCAAAAGCGACGGTAGGGCAATCAAGGATTGTTTTGATTCTGATTGCCTTACTGCCGGCTCTATGGACAAAAAGGTCTACTGTCTTGAAGACGGCGAGACAGTCCATGAGAACCCTACGGGAGGCGATGTTACATCCAGCCCCGCAGTCCCTGCTGATGGCACCTGTGCTTTGACAGTTAATTTTAGCTAGAAAAAGTTACGCTTATCTGACGAAAAGTTGCTGGTTTGTTCAGAATTGTACTTCGCAAATAATAGGATAAAATTTTCTGCAAATCTTACCAGCCGCGTGCGCTTTGCACGCAGCTTCTGCTTTTCCTGTACTGAAGTAATTTACATTGCCATAATCGGATGCACACCATGCAAAATTATAACCATCATGGACATAACAATTATCTCTTCGATGCTCACATCCTTGCGAATGGTTTTCTACTTTAGAAAGACCGCCCTTATTATTACCACAAGATGATAGGAAGAAAATCAAAGATGATAAGACACAAATTTTAACTTTCATTTTTGAAAACTCCTGATCTGACTAAAAATAATGAAACGCGTAAGTTAAGTAGCTCCACCAGCCGAAGTATATACTTGCCGAGATAATTCATATCCCTTCCCCAAAACTGGGCAAAACCTGTTCACCATTGGAGCCGATGCGATTCATACGTCAATTCAACTTGGGTGTCAAGAGCGTGGTCCATTCGATCACATTTCTGAAAGCGCCAATGATAGCCTCCTGTCATGCTACCCTCTTCCCGCCGTGAGCAAGCCGCGCCCTCAAGCTACCAAAATTTAAGGCGCTTCCCCGAGCTTGACGGCCTGAGCGAACTACCCCATCCCGCCGAACTTCGGCCAAAGGCCATCTCAACCTATCAGGTGGTCGACAACAGCATCCTAAATAGATTCTGCTGAAAAAGACCAATTTCTGCGTTCGCGTCGTCAAGAATTCGCCGCCTAACCAGCATGTATGTCTCCTCATTTTTTCTTCGCGGCCTTGATCTTGGCCTTTTTCATCAAAATCTAAATAGGCAAATACTTGCAAAGCGCAGCGATTCGTTTTCGATTAACTACCGTCTGATTCAAAATCGATCTCTGAGAGCCGCCCCATTGCCTCGGGCTCAGCGTCCACGCTTGAAAGTGGAAAGGCAACAATTAGCTGCCTTCGGCTGGAATTGTCCCGATAATGAAGGAGGATTAATAAATGAAAATGCAAAGGATTTTGAATAAAGGTTTAGTGCGAGGCGAAAATAATTCATATTTTGCTTTGCAATACAGGGAGCTATACAGAGAGATAGGGCGCTTAATGCGCGGGCTGGTCTAAATTTTGATCAAAGAATTCTAATGCGGACAAGCGAGGCTAATAAACTCATTGAGATCACCCGGAAATTCATCCATTCTACCCGCAGATAGGCCGTCTCGGGACAGATAAATGGCTTGCTCGGAGCCTGCTGGGCACGCCTTGGCGTCTTGACCTACCGCAGTACAAGTGTAGATAGCAAAGGAGGCGTTGATTTTGGTGAAGACAGCGATATCAATCTGGCAACCATTGAATTCACCGCCACTTGACTCAAAACTGCAAAAAACTCGGTAGTGATGGCTATTGATGCCAAAGGGATTATGAACTGGTGTTTGTCTCTGACAGGCCATCGGCAGCAGGTAGGCACTGCCTGGCGTAAGGAGCGCAGGGGTGATCACAGGAAGGCCTTTTTGAGGTTCTGTTGCTGCCCAGGCTGGGTTGCTGAGGGTTCCCAATAGAAAAAATAGTAAATATAGATAATGAAGCTTCAAATCGATCCCTTCCAGGGTTAGTTTATGTCATGTCGACGTCCGAGCCTTGCTGCTATAGCCTAAGTGGAATGTAAGATGCAAGCGCATTTTGACAGCAAATACGACTAGAAAGGCATAAATTCGGATTCCCAGTTGTAGTGCAAGTTAAAAGCCGATTAAACCTCCCGATGATTTCACATGGGATCATTACAAAAGCGCAGTTGTGCTGCCTGAGAGAGCATCCATCACCTAGCATGAGGATTCTTGATTGACGGGCTTAACCCTATCGGGCCTAAAGAAAACGTATAATGCCCAGCAATGGGTATTGTCGGGTATTGACTTGACGATTTCTGAAGGTGAATTTTTGGTTTTGGTCGGGCCCTCTGGCTGTGGGAAATCGACGCTGCTTCGCTTGATAGCAGGTCTTGAGGAACCCACCGACGGAAGGACAATCAAGGATTGTTTTGATTTTATGTAATGAGTGTTTTTTGGGCAGGTAATGCACCTAGAATGCATGCGAATCGCTGAGGTTGCTTGTGATTTGCCATTTTCACAGCGAATTTGGCCTATTTGTTGTTCTTTAGGCAATAGGATACCAGTAGCCCAGCGCCGGGTGTTGGGGTAGCCGGTCTCATGGTTAAACAGTTATTCTAGGTAGTCAGAAGCAGACTCTTAGTCCGCAGTATGCCGGTAGTCCATGGTACCAGTCATGTCGAGTTCAGGCTGGCGGAGTGATCTTGGTGGTCCTCAGACGGTTGGTCTGTGATCGATACCGACGTGTCGTAAGACAGTAGGACAATCAATGATTGTTTTGATTTTATGTAAAGAATGTTTTTGGGCAGGTAATGGACCGATGGCGAGGATCCCATGGGCAAGGACTTGAGTCCAGACATCAGTGTGGCAAAGGACTCTGCGGATTTGTTAAAATTATAGCGCATGAGTGAATTTACGCAAATTCTAGAACAAGACACTCAATTGAAGGCTGCTTTGAATGTGTTGGCGTTGCAAAAAGATGGCTAGATTTCATCTGAACTATATTCAATATCAGCTATGGTATCCAACTACATAGTTCGGGTACCTTTGATGAAAAAACCCCAATGCCGCTGACAATGGATCTTTCAGTACCATCGCTGGGATTGTTGAGAATGACGTTCCTCTCGGCGTCTGCTAGATATATGGATGAACTGCCACCACCATCCAGATTCAGAGCTTCCTTGATGCCTAAGGCAAGCATGTATTTCGCTAGGCCATCTAAGGTCATACCTGCTGACTCCCCGGACCTCCCGTCAACGACGAGAAAGAGTAATCTCTGATCTGCAGTTAGGCCGACAGCCGAGCGAGGGTGGCGGCCGTGAACAAAGGAGCTGATGGCACCCTCATCTGCAATTTTAACCTTTCCGCCCTGAATAATGCGCGGAATACCACCGACAGCATGCAGAACCGATGGCCAAGTGTGCTTTGACAGTTAATTTTAGCTAGAAAAAGTTACGCTCCTCTGACGAAAAGTTGCAGGTTTAATATTAGGATCGTACTGTTTCATCGTAGGATATCTTGGCTTTGGCATGGGGCGCAGATAAGCACAGGCACCCAGCGCCGATTTAGGCGTGGGTGCCTCTTTGTCTCTAAGGATCTCAAAAGATTTGCAGATCAGAAATTGGCTTGGAGGCGGGCTTGCGTGGGCTATTCTCCATGTCTGCATCTTCGACAGACTGTTCAGAAATGATGGCTAGGAAATGCTCTAGACGTGCGCTTATAGCCTCCAGTTCATAAAGGTCTTCGGGACTGAGAAAATATCCTAGTGGTGTCATATTCTTCTCCTTACATAAGTTCACTGGCCGCAGTGCGAATATGGTCGGCAGTCACAGATCTGCTGTTCTCGGTGGCAGCAGCCACCAATCCCCCTGCAGCGAGCTGATTAGCTCGTCGAAGACCGCCAGCAGAGCCTTGATAAATGGCGTTGAGCGCAGTGGGCTCGAATAGCTGTGTTTTGACCCCCGCGACGCGCAGATGATGATTTAGATATTCTTCCATTTCTCCCATTGTCAGTGCTCGGACTTGGGCTTTGCCCATGACACGAGAGGCGAGCGGAGCTGCGGCTCGGTACTGCATATTTTCTACTAACGTGGGCTGCCCGCATAGGATCATGGTCAGGTAATTGGCGCCGTCGTAATCGAAATTCATGATGGTATGTAGCTCCGCCAAAACCTCGCGGCGGAGCAGTTGTGCCTCGTCGATACAGACCACAATGCGTTGCTTGCGACTGCAAGCGAGTTCTTTGATCACGGCTCGACATTCTCCGAGCAGTGTCGTGCGGGAGATTGATTTGGGGACTAAATCCAGGCCCCACGATAGCTGTTTATAGAGTTCGGTGATCGATCCCGTCGTCGCGACGATACTGACAGTCTTGAGATCTGACGCATGGTAATGCGACAGGGACCAGCGCAGAGCCGTGGTTTTGCCGCTACCCACTTCGCCAAAGACAGCAAGGACACCGCCAAGATTGAGGCAGTAATCGAGGCGTTCTTTAACGCCAATCATGCTCGCTAGCTTCAATAGGTCTTTGGTCGCAATATCCTTGGCGAAGGGCTCACTCTTAAAACCAAAATGTTGCCGATGGTTCATGGCTGCGTCTCCTGATGCTCTAAATATGCAGAAACCCGGCCATTAAAAAGCTGCCCGCCAGATGGTGGAGGAGCAGTCTCCACGGATCTCTCTTCGCTTGTTCCACGTTTTGCTGTAACTTGTGTACCCCAGTCTCTGCCGCCCCGAGCATTCACGGCGAGATCAAGAGGGACGGCTAGGCCGTGACTGATGCCTTGATACTGGACTTCGATCGCATCCGGCTCGTCAGCATGAAAAAGTAGATCGACTGTTTTATCGATCAGCTTGGCTGAGACTTCGTAGACTTTGCGATGTAGCTGCACTGTGCGATCTTTCCTCACACGGCGGCATTCATGGCTACGGAAATAATCAATCAGCCTCTCAGGGGCAGGCCTCACGCAGGCAAGATCCGCCCGGTAACGCTCATAGGGCGTCATGCCAATGCTGGAATGTTCAGAGTCCTGGTAGCCAGCCACAAACTCATCAAGCCGCTCGTTGAGAGCGTCTAAGGTCATTGGTTCAGGCGCTAGTAAGGGCAGGAAGGAGTCGCGGATATTCTTAAACCAGCGCTCGATCTTGCCACGACCCTGAGGTTTGTAAGGGCGTGAATGTGTCAAAGCTGTGCCAAGAC
>JBIKVD010000306.1:0-5158 GCA_044357055.1 Oligoflexales bacterium
TCTATGGCTTATTAGATACAGGAATCCAGAATTCCATGTCCTTGCTGGTTCTGGCAAAACCGGCATTTATGATGATCGCGGGTATGCTTGATGTCGGCTTTACCTCCAAAACCATGGAACAAAACGCAAAACGCTATGCCCACAATGAGCTGGTCGCGAAGGATGTAGAACAAAGTCAGCTGTATCAGAACCAACTCATTCCGTCAGTCGAGATGCAAAGCGACCACTGGCAAGCTCATACGATTTATAAGCCCTCGTTGACCCTAGCTGGTGACTGGTATGATGTCAGGGAGATTCGTTTACAAGACCAGTCGCGATACCTTGCCGTTTGTTTGGCGGATGTTGTGGGTCACGGGGTGTCTGCGGGCATGGTGGCGAGTGTGGTGGCTTCGATTTGGGGCGTATGGATTCACAAAGTTGCTAGCAGACAGGTTACCAACGAAGACAGTAGCATCCCCATGGCGATGCAGCAGCTTCTGGACGACATGGCGGGAGCTCTGGCAGCCCTACGGCAAAAGAAGGACTGCTCCGCCGCGGTGCTTCTTGTCAATCTCGAGAGCGGCGAGGCGCATTATTCTACGGCCGGGCACCCCATGATGCTACACCTTGAAAAATCGGGAGAACCTCAGGGTCTTCATACTCAGGGAGGGCGAGTAGCGAGCGGTAATACTTTTCAGGTTCGAAGCACGAAAGTAAAAGCTAGCGACAAATTAATTATCTACTCCGATGGTATTATTACTCACAATTTGCCCTACTCTGTTTGGTTGCGCCGGATGGTAAAATCGACTCACCCCCTCATCGCTCTCGCAAACTCTATACGCGCGAATCGAAAGATTTTTACCGCTGATAGGTCGGTAGAAGATGATATGACCATGATCGTGGTTACCATAAAACAAATCGGCGTCGAACCTGCAGTTGCGGGTCCAAATCAGAGCGACGATGTTCCGTTGACTGAGAAGTCGGCTTGATGATCCAAAAATCGAGAGCATGGCGGCTTAAAGGAGCGGGACTTCCCCAGATTCTAGCATGGCTTTTTGATCGTAAAGATCGGCCATCCACTCTTGCCAGTACCGATCGGTGCCAAAATACGGAAAGGCATTCTTAAAGGCGGGGTCTTCCCAGCGATGGGCAATCCAAGACGCATAGTGGATAAATCTTAAGGTGCGAAGCGGTTCAATCAAGCGCAGACTATCCTGAGAAAAATCAGCAAACTCGCGATAGCCACTGAGTAGACGATTCATTTGTTGGCGCGCCTCGGCATCCCGTCCCGGAACCATAAGCCACAAGTCCTGCACAGGAGGACCCATAATCATGTCATCAAAATCAATCCAAAAGAACCCCTCTCGGCCCAAGAGCAGGTTACCCATGTGGCAGTCGCCGTGAATTCTTTGCTTTGGCTGTCCGGCAAACAGGGGATCCATCTGTTGGCAAAGTTCTTCGCCCAATTGCGCTAAAGGCCCAGCGATGTTTTGAGGCAGCCAGGGGCTGGCGAGGAGATAAGCGAGATTTGCACGCCCAAAGGTTGTGGGGTTTAATTCTAGGCGATGAGCTGCTGGCTTCGTGCCACCAACCCGATGGACCCTTGCTAAGAGCCGCCCAACTTGTGCCAATTGATCGGGCAACAGCTCATCGGGGCTTCTGCCGCTAAATTTTCCGAATACTGAAAAATAGATATGAGTATCCGCCAAGGTCTTGATGGTCTGGCCATCGGCCAAGGGAATGGGCAAATTTACTGGTATTTCGCTTTCGTACAGATCGCGCAAAAAGTCATGCTCATCTTGAATCTGTTGCAGACTCCAACGGCCAGGTCGATAGAATTTGGCAATGATGGATTTATGCCCAAATTCTTCTCCGCCAAGATCCTGATCGATTTCGATCTCGTAGACCCGATTCTCCATGCTGTTATGAGCCATGATTCTACCAGTAGAACGCACCTTCAGACTCTCTTCCACGGCATCCAAAATCGCTTCTGGAGTCAATTGAAAGAAGAACTCCGTATGTTTCGATCCCCAAACCTCATTCGTCATTGATCAGCTCCTGCCAGGTTATGAGAGTCAACCGTTCCACTCCAGCTTCCACAAATCCTCTTTGCTCTAAACCCGCAACAAGGCCGGGCATATGTGCCGCACCCCATGGCAAAACAAACACCTCATGGCTTGGCAGCTTGGCGTCCAAGACTTCCAAGACATGACGATTTCTTAAATCGATAAGGTCGTACCAAAAGTCCCGGAACTCTTGCTTGGAATAAGGGGCTTTCATATTCATCTGGAAAGATTGGCTATCGGATTGCGCGCCGAGGGTCTCTAGCAAGAGACGCTGGCTGCTGTCTTTAAAGGCACTGACATCCACATCCGCACGCTCGTTTTCATACCGGGCCATAAGCTCTGTGTGGAAGGCATCTTGAGTCGCGAGTCCTAAACTCTTGGCAAAAACATCATACTGCGTTGTTTTTCCTTGCAGAAGACCCTGATGGTCAGAAACCCCCTCCATAAGGGCCAGGGCTGGACTGGCGGGAAGGGCGCGCAGAGCACCGCGAAAATACTCGTCGGGGCCGATATGCACCATTCCAACCAGGTAGGCTCGTTTGGTTCCCTGAGTATAAATGCGAACCTGAGTGTGAACTCCCTCGCGGTCAAAACGCACAAAATTTGCGGTGAAATGATGGGCTGCAGCGACCAGGCCATAGGCACCATAGGCCGTTAGGAGTAGGATCGATAAGAGAAACGTGAGGGGAACACGCCATGCCGCTTGCACAAAGGAAAAATCTTCTGCGGCTCTGCTCAGTCGTTTTCGCCTTCGCCACTTCGCCTCGGCGCGATATTGGAGAAGCATGCAGTAGAAGGCCACTAAGACAGCAACCGAGCTCATCACTATCTGGGCCGATTCTGGACTGAGTAAGAAGGGCAAGGGAACGGCGAATAAAAGAGTCCACAATCCGTAAACGAATGGCAACCACGCGACCAGAAAAGTTATGGGCCGAAACCACCAGTGCACGATCACGAAGGTCACCAACACGAAATAAAACCAGCCAAAGAGATCCCAAGAAAACAGAGACCACGGATGCAGGTCGCCTAGCCATGCTTGGAGAAATCCCAGGATACCGCCCGCAAGGAGGGTGATGAGGCTGAGCCAAACCATTAGGAACCTGCTTTGACCGAACAATTCACAACCTCGTCTGTGGGCGTAATGAGTGGCGTAACCAAAAAGATACGTCGAAGCATGCCACAATACCCGGTGGGCAGCCAGCTAAGAGGAGCTGTTTTACAGGAAGCCCTTTGCATTTTGGACATATTGGCGTTCAAAAGAAGGTAGAATTCTCAATCCCATGCCTGGGCTCAAGCGCGAGCGAGACATAGACCCATGAGCTGGCCCTTGTTTCTGGAATCCTGATTCAGTTGTTGCATGATCAGGGCCATCGTTTCCCCGCTGGTCAAGATATCATCGACGCAAAAGGAAATGGGACCTGGAGGAAGAGCGAAGCTGGTTTCCTTGAAATGCCGCTCTCGATCGTGTTTTTGACTTTGTTTGCGCCAACGCAGAGGTCGACCTCCTCGAAGGGGGGTACATTTTATTTGGTGCTGCCGCGCTATGGCCTCAGCTAGCAGCGCGGCTAAGTGAATCTTTTGACGGATTCTTCCCCACAGGCTTTGGGGTGCCACATAGATCGCGGTGATATCTTCGGTTTGATAAGAGAGAAATCTTTGTACTAGCTTTGCGAACAGTGCTTGTAAGTACTGATTGGCTTGATAGTGATTTGCGGCCTTGGCAGACAGTATAAGGTCTCGCAAGCGCCCTCGATACGCTAACAAACAGACAACAGGAACCTCAAACATTTCATCTTCGTCGTTTTCATTCGAATCGCCGCATAAATGCTTATCCTGTGCCGGACCATTACCTTGACCTATTATGGGTACAGAGACTTGCCGTAGAGCGTCTGGCAGGAGGAATTCGCTTTCACAAACAGCGCAGAACACGAACCAGGAATTGATCCCGAGATCTCCCTCCTTTTCTTCTGCGCGGCAAACACCGCATTTTTTCCGTATTTGGGCTCTTAGGGATTTTTGTATTCTAAGCCACTTAGTCGTGATGGTACGAGCGACCATGCAGCAGCATAAGGCTGCGATAGATCTGTTCATGGGCCAGTAGCGTGGCGTGTTCATTCGTAAAGACCAATTTTGAGAGGCACCAGCTGGCATGAGCTCTGGCTTTGAGGCTTTCATCCACTCCGAAAGCGTCACCGATGACAAAAACGAGGCGCTTAAAGCGCCTGTCTTCTATCCAGGACCTTAAATTATGCGCCAATTCCGGATTCGTCCAGTGACTGCCCCTTTCGTCCAGGACAATAAAACAGCTGGTATCATAGTCCTTGCCGTCCCAGACGTTCCCTGTCCGCGAGGCGCCTCCGGCGGCGTTTTCCTTGACAAAGACGAGGTCGCAATCATGAAAGGCTGAAATGCGTTTTTGATACTCTTGGCACTGTTTCAAAACACCAGAATCTTTGATTTTGCCAAACTTGAGGAAGCGGATAGGCAAGGGAATTATATTTGGATAAAGGTAGCTTTAGGCCAGAGCTCCTCGAGAGCATAATAATCCCGAATGTAATCATAAAAAACATGGATCATCAGTGAACCAAAATCCAGAAGGATCCAGTGCCCACTTTGCATACCTTCAATGGCAGACGGCGAAATTTTCGCCTGTTTCTTAAATTCGCCCTGAATGGAATCGGCAATAGCCTGGGTCTGTTTTTCGTTCTGTCCTGAGCAGATCAATTGAAAATCGCATAGATCGGACTGACCCTGAAGGTCTTGTAATACCAAACGGGTTGCTTTTTTTTCTCGTGCGGCCAAGGCTGCGATTTTTGCCAGCTCAAGAGTTGTCATGGAATCTTTCCTTAATGCTTTTTATGGCGCCGACGTTAGATCGCGCTATTTTTTCTCAAGTTGTTTGTATAGATCTTGTTGATCCAACACCGATTGCAAATACTCCATCATCCAGCCCTCGGGTGGTTTTTCACCTTTGGCAATCAAATCTCGGATGACACGACTCTCTGCCGGTGTGGCATTGACGTCCAATAATTCGATGCTGCCGCTGAGCTTCGTTAGGCGCAAACGTTGACCACCAGATTCCCATTGGGCGTCAAGTTGCAGCTCCAGAAGAA
>JBIKVD010000307.1:0-5156 GCA_044357055.1 Oligoflexales bacterium
TAACCCTTGCTATGCCTAGGTTTCGTCGGGGTATGGGGCAGGATTTTCTCATAATTACAAAACGATAGCACAGAACAAAATCTAACTCAACTTATGAATAGGTCAATAACTCGGCAACACGCGGATGTTTGCTGGACTGAGAAGAGAACTGCAGCAGCATCAAGATGCATAAAGCAGACTTAAAAAATGCGGGTCTGAAAAGGTTACTTTTCATAGGGCATCATCCCTTGCCGGTTCGATGATTAGGACCACTTTTCTGGCAAAAGCCAAGATTTCTGACTCTGAAAGGCCTTCCTCACTTGTGGGTTCATATTTTTTTACGCCAAAACCTCCAAGCCTGGTGCGAGAGAGAGGAATTCCGCTCGTTTGCAAATAGCGCTGAGCCGCTACGGCTCTAAGAACAGACAACTCCCAGTTGTCTTTATATCTCCCGTGAGCTGTCACCGGCCGGTGATCCGCAAATCCCACCACATTCAGCAGGTTTTGTCCGGCATAGGGAATATAGAGCGTCGCGAATTGCTGCAAAGTCTTTTGCCCTTCTGGCGAGAGTTCTGTGTCGCCGGAAGCATAAAATGAGGTCTTGGGAAACTCGAGGATGATACGCTGTCCAACCCGAGACACCGTAGCACCGAGCGCCCGGCCAAGGGATTCTTCGAGGACCTCTGGGGTGCCACCAACTCCTGCAGCTTTAACGCCTTCTCCTTGAGAAAGTGGGGAAAGAGCAGCAAGCAAAGAGGTTGTAAGCTTGTCGTCTGTAATTTTTTGGGCATCGACGGAAAAGAATAGCAGGAAAAAAGCCAAGAGCAGGGTGACCATATCTCCATAGCTGAGCGCCCAAGTTCCATCACCGTCTGTGGACTCAAAAGATGTCTCTCGCCTTGTTTGGCTTAGCCTTTTCATGCCGCCTCACGATCACTTTTGGAGGCGATTTTAAGGGCACGCTTGATATAGTCGACCCTTTGACCAGGGTTGGTAAAGGAATTCAACATCTCCTGAGACTTTAAGATCGACATCTTTCTGGATGCCAAAAGCACAGTCTGTAACGCAATTTCGCCCTGCTCCTGGGCGAGACTCGCTTTCTTGTGGATCACGTCACTAATCGGAGACACCACGAGGTTCGCCAGCACTAGTCCGTATAAAGTCGCAACGAGGGCAACTGCCATGCGCACACCTGTTTCTTTGGGATCCAAGCCTTCCGTAATGCCTCGCATTAAATGAGCGAGACCAAGTACGGTTCCAATCAGCCCGAAGGCAGGGGGGTATTTCGAAAGGCTGCGAAAAGATGCAGCAATGGCATTTGTGCGTAACATGGCTTGATGGAGCCGCTCGTTCAGGATTTGTTCAATTTCCTCGGTCGAAAAACGTAGCTGAATAAGCTCATCGCCCTCTTTTAAGATGGTTCCAGGGAGACCTTTAATAGCGATCTTAAAGTCGGATCCAGCATTGCGGTTGCTAATAAAGTCGAGGCAATGATTCACCAAGCGTTTTGCCGATACCGGAGGAATCGGTATGATAAGACCAATAAGGTGCCGCATGATCTCACGCCAAAAACGCCATGGCATGGAGATCAAAGCAACCGCTAGGGTTCCGCCGATAACCACTGCGAAAGCGACATCATCAAAAAACATCATGGGGTTTTGACCCAAGAAGCGCATCGCTAAGAAGACGCTGACGCATCCGACAGCAATTCCGAGTAAGAATCCCATGTCAGTTTCCTCCTTGGCTAGCGGACGTGGAACCCAACATTCCCTTGATTCGCATCACGACTCTTTGTGTCTCGGTATTTTCAGGTTCTAAATTCAAGGATCGTTGGTAGGAATCCAAGGCAGATTGCAAGTCTTTCTTTAGGAAGTAAACATTACCGAGGAGGTCCAAAATCACGGACACCAAAGAATATTGTCCACTCAAGTAGACCAGCTTTGCTTCGGCCAAGTCATATTTCTTCTGCATGATCAGATCTTGAGCTTCAGCAATGCCCCGGGCTAACTGCGTGCAATTGATTTGTTGTGGGCATTCGAGGGGTTTGGCTTCTTCCTTTAGCGGCGTCGCGATTTCCTCTTCCTCTGCGGGAAAACCTACAGAAATTTTGGCCTCAGCGCTTATCCTAGACTTCGGTACCAAGACCGAATGGCGTTTTGTCCCTTTGCGAACTTCAACATGAGCCGCGGGCTGTCCCGCTTCGAAGAGGGAATCCAACTCGACGTTGAGTGGAGTTTGTCCCAGACTTCGTTCGGCGCCGCTTGATGAAACGACGTAGACTTCTGCTTGTCCGCCAACAGACTCCACTGTTAAGCGACTGCCGGCACAAGTCGTCATCAGCAGTCCCAACATGAGCCAGCTCAATGCAAGGATTTTGTCCCCACCTCTAGACATCACAAAACCTCCATATGTTTCATCTCGGACAATCTTTAAGGATCTAAAGTTTTTTGAGTTCGGTATTTAGCAGTTTTGGAAATGGGGAGGGGGCAGTTCTGTGTCTGAGGGTCGGCCAGGCTTGGTTTAACTATCTGATAAGGTTAAAATATGTAGAATCGAAGGGCTTGGCAGCTAGGGAAATTTGGGTCCCGGGGAGGGGTCCAAAAAAAATCTTCAAGAATTTCTTCAGAGCATCCGAAGTTGGATTGTCAGAGAAACAGGTTACCTTAGGTATGTGTTATGAGTATGCAAAAATACATTCAATATAACGGATGGATAGGCCTATGGCTGCTGGCCCTGAGCTTATTAGCCTGCGAAGCTAGTAACGATTTCAAGCAGTTAGAAGAAAAGGCGCTTTTGAAGGAAGCGGCCAAGAGCGAGAGCTTGCCAGTGCTAACAGGAATCAACCCGCAAAACGTCTATGCTGGATCCTTGTTTCAGTTAGATATGAATAATGAAAAGACCGGCGATGATGCTGGTATGAAATATACCTGCAATTTTCGCACTGACTTGACACGCGAGATCCAGCCCTGTTTAAGCCTGCCTGCTCTACAACCTTCCTCCTTCGCCAATGACACGGGGGTTTTGCTTTGGCTTCCCGGTGAAGAACATCGAGGGGCCTATGACTTATTTATATCGGGCACAAATGAATCTGGGACTGACAGTCGGCAGACAACGCTGACGGTGGTGCAGGATACCCGTCCCACTCTAACCCCGATTCCCGCGCAGATTGTGGAGCGGGGCCAGCAGCTACTCATCGATGTGAATAACGAACGTCTTGGCAGCGATCAGGGTATGACCTATCAGTGCCTCTTTGACAAAATTCAAGATGGCAAGGTAGCGACGGATGGCGAAGCCTGCGAAGCCCTGCCAGGAGAGCCTGCGATCAAATTTGCTTCCTTGAGTGGGATATTGGCTTGGAAACCAGGTCCTGATGCTGGGGAGGCATACGAGATTAAAGTGTCGGGACGAAACGATACCGGTGAGTCGGAGTTGATTTTTGCGGTTACGGTGATTGAACCGCGTGGTGATGTCCTAAAACTAACCTCACTTCGCGATCAGTATATTTCTCAGCCAACCAACATCTTTCTCGATGTCGATAATGAGTTAACAGAGGATGACTCTGGGGTTACCTATACTTGCCGCTTTGATCGAGCATTGGATGCTAAGGTTGCAGCGGACGCCGCTGCCTGCAGCACTTTAACAGGGCTAATCCAGGGCGCGTTTGATACTCGCAAAGGTGTCTTTACTTGGCAGCCAGTGGTGGACGGTGAGGATACTGAAATCATCATTCGCGGCGAGAAGAATGGCGCTGTCGATGAGGTTCTATTTGTGGTGATTTTTGGCGGCGGCACTTTCGGCGAAATCGGAAATTCGGCACTCGAGTTCACTCCGGCCAGCTTCGATTTCGGTAATGTGCAGGTGGGTACCGAATCCACGGTGGAACAAATCGTCGTTAAAAACATCTCTGCGGTAGACGTCTTTTTACAGATTCCTGCAGCCGGCAATGAAAGCTTTGCCGTAACCTATTCTACCTGTCCGGTCACTCCAGGGATTTTTGCCCCTCAGGCCACCTGTATAGTGGGAGTCAAATTTCAACCCAATGTCCCAGCCGGTTTAGGCACGACCGTGACTATGAATTTTGGCTCCTCCACTGCGGATACGCTGGCGTTTAGTTCCAATTTCGCCTTGTCTGGCATTGGAGCGGGTGCCCTTGTTTTTGAAGGTCTGCAAACCATTACCGATGTGACTCATAATGGTTTACGTCTAAACTGGGATCCGACTTCAGATGCCATCACCTACATCGTCTTCAGAGTGAATGGCACGGCCCTAGAATTTGTCGAAACCATTATGAATATCGGTGGCAATGTGAGCGGCGCTTCTTACGATGGCCTGACCCCAGGCACCTCGTACACATATCGCGTTCGCGCTACGGACGTGTTCGGAGTTCATGACGGCAATAATACGGACGTGACCGCAAGTACTCTGCCAAATACTTCGCCTAATCTTAAACCGATAACAGCACCCTCAATCTATGCGGGTTGGCTGGTAACGACCGTCAACGGCGAGGATGCAAGCACAAATCTGGACTTGGATGCGGATGGTGACAATATCATCTATACTTGCCGCTTTGACAACACCATTGATGGGGCGGTGGCCTCCAATGCTGCGCTTTGCGCCACCATTGTCGGCGAAGATGGAAGCAATGTTGCCTTCAATGTTTTTTCTGGTGAGATGTCGGGCTGGGTGCCTAAATTCTCTGACGAAGGGGTAGCGTTTGAATTTCGCATTCTTGGCACGGATCCCTATGCTGGATCGAGTAACAAAATCTTTTCGGGCACCGTGCAAGACGGTGATCCTGTCATAAACAGCCTTAGCGACCTTTTGTTGCCAGCTCAGGCCCTCAGTGTCGGTGATGTGGTCAGCTTTAATTTGAATAACGAGCGATTTGCGCCAGCAAAGGATCAGTTCATGACCTATAGCTGCGGTTTTGTGCAGCTGCTGCCAAGTGGACCAAGTGCCAGTGCACTTTGTACGACCCTGCCAGGATCGGCTGCAAGTTTTTCTACTTCAACAGGTGCCTTTAGCTGGACGACGACGACGGCCTCCTACGGCACTTTTGAACTGACCTTTTCGGGGACGAACACTTCGGGCACGGATACTCAAATCGTGCGTTATGCCGTTGTGCCAGATTACGATCAAACAGACTTAGTTTTAGATTTTCAGGTAGATCACGCCAC
>JBIKVD010000308.1:0-5119 GCA_044357055.1 Oligoflexales bacterium
CTCTATATGGATAGCCACTGGATCAGTCCCTATGCTTTTTCCGCCTATGTTGCACTCAAAGAGAAGGGCCTAGCTTTTGACATTCAAGAGCTTGCTTTCGATAAGAGTGAACAGCTGCAAGGCGAGTACCCAATGGCATCCTATACGGGGAGAGTTCCAGCGTTGGTACACGATGGCTTCTGGCTAGCGGAATCAAGCGCCATCGTTGAGTACCTAGAGGATAAGTTTCCTTCACCACACTATCCCGCCCTTCTGCCAAGCCCAGTTCAGCAGCGAGCCCTGGCGCGTATGGTCATGGCGTTCGTGCGTTCGGATCTGCTCTCGCTGCGCGAAGAGCGGCCAACGACAACGATGTTTTATGACAAGGCTAAGGCAACGCTCAGCGAAAAGGGAGAGCGGGCAGCGCGTAAGTTGGTCCAGTTTGCAGAGCGCTTGATCGGTCCAGGGCAACAGCAAATGTTCGACCACTGGTCCATAGCTGATTCCGATTTGGCCTTCATGCTCCAACGTCTACACCTCAACGGGCATAAAATACCAATGCACCTCGTGACTTTTGTCGAAAGTCAATGGGCGCGCGCGTCAGTACGCTCTTTCGTCGAACACAAACGCAGACCCTTCACACCGTATTCCTACTGACGAAGCGCGCTTCCACAATGCGTATACGACCGCCCGAAGAAGTGGATATGCCATCCATAACAGACAAAGAGCTAAATAGTCCGACGACGGAAGTTTACAACTAGGAAAATGACCTAGGATGACTTTTTAAGTGACGTAGTATGGTGGAAAAAGAGACGAAGAAAATGGCTCCTCAGGACGGACTTGAACCGCCGACCAGGTGATTAACAGTCACCTGCTCTACCACTGAGCTACTGAGGAATATTTTTGATCACCTTGTGGTAGCAGTCCTAGCCGGGACTGTCAAGAACAAGATTTGCAGAGTTTTTGATACGTTAGGAGGATTTTAGCTGGGATTTCTCAATAACTTTGAGGATCTCGTTTACCTCGAAGGGCTTGCCAATAAAATCATCACATCCCGCGGCAAAGGCTTTTTCGATATCTGAGTGATGCTTATGGGCAGAAATAAAGACCACCGGTACGCGCTTTAGGCTGGGATTGCTCTTAATGAGCTGGCAAAGCTCATGACCATTCACCCAAGGTAAATCCACGTCCAGAAAGATCAAATCCAGGGAAGTCGCCTCCAAATGGCGGGCCAGCTCCATGCCATCATGGGCGATCAGGGTGTGATAGCCTTCGCGCTCGAGCAAGCGCTTCAGGCCCTGACGAATACTCTCGTCATCGTCAACGACGACAACACGGTGAACGATCTGCTCATCCTGCAGGCTGCGAAACTCACTTAAGCTAACTACCTGATTAGATAATAGCTTCTTGCGCTTGAGTGCTTTCAACTGATGTTTAAATGACTTGTTCAATCGAGCATCGCCCCAAATGTTACTCTCCTTCTATCGGCCCTATTGCGTTCCCCTTAAGCGAGGCTGGCTGGGAATATTGTTTCGGGCTAGACTGGCTGGACTTTGGGGATTCGACGTCGGAGATTTACACGGCCTATGGAAAAAGGTGATGAAATAATAGTGACTTGGGAACTCCCCGCCGAAAGCTCTTGGGGAGCCCAAGCTGGATCCGGGCATAAATGGCACCAAGAGAAGCTCCCGCCCACCCCCCCAGCCCTGCCAAATCTTACCGAAGCCACACTTGGATTTAGCACCGGAACCATGCAGGTTTTGGAGCGAGCCTTTTCCTTAGGACTAACCCGTGCGCAAACCTGGAACGCAGCCAATTTGAGCCCCGCCTGGCAGGAAGCCATCTGGGATGCGGCGAAAATTTTTAAACGCGGAGTCCCCGTGTTCCCTCCGCGCCGCGCCGCGCCCAAGGCAGTCTCTACAGGACTCTCGTCCCCCCGCAGTCATCCCTCTAGCAAAGGCTCCTATACCATCCGGCTCTCGGATTCATGGCAAGAGATGCTTCTGCAACAAGGCGCGGCTCGTCCTCTGATCATTGCCGACTTAGCGCTTACCGCGCGTTTGGAAAACCCCGCATGGGATATCCATTTCGTAAGCTGGGTCGAAACAGATAAAAATCTTGAAACCGTTGCTGCGCTAGCACAGACCTTGCAGCAATTTCAGAGTCGGAAGCACAAAGGACTTAACTCCATCGTGGCCATCGGTGGCGGGCTGCTGCTGGACCTTGTTGGTTTTGCTGCAGGACTTCTTGGATTAAAAGTCACCTACGTCCCGACTACGGTTTTGGCGATGATCGATGCAGGTATTGGCGGCAAAACTGCCGTCAACCATCCCACATATGGCAAAAATCAACTGGGCCTTTTTTGCCAACCCCAGGAGGTCATCTTAGATTGCTCCTTTCTTTCTTCCTTGCCTGCCCGACAGTGGAATGCAGGCCTCGTGGAGGGAATCAAACACGCACTCCTTATGCGTGACGAACCTATGCTCGCGGCCTTATGGAGAATGAAGCCGAATTCCGAGGCGCTGAAACCGTGGCTCCTTCCCATCCTAAATGTCAAAGCTAAAATCGTCGAGAAGGATCCCTGGGAGCTAGGCGAACGCGCAGTGCTGAATCTTGGGCACACGATCGGACATGCACTGGAGAATTTCAGCGAACATAAATTCCTGCATGGTGAGGCCGTGCTTATCGGTCTTATTGTGGATGTCCATTTCAGTCATCAACAAGGTGGTCTTGACCAAAAGCAATTGCAAAGCACTCTCGCCGATTTAAGACAAGTGGTCGCAGAGAGCCTTGGGCCGATGACATCAAACCACAAGGCATTTTTCCTAGAACTCCTTTCTCTTTTCTCCAACCCAGGGCGCTGGAAAGCTACCCTCGGCCCTTTGTTAGCCCAGGATAAAAAGAAGCTCTTGGTCGACGACCATGAGATTCCCATGATTCAATTGGACTGGGTCAACAGCCCTGCCACAAATCGAATCACCCATGCTTTAGTGACTAGGGTGCCCTTTGCTGCGTTGGATATCCCTTTGAAGGAGTCCGCCCATTTCCTAAATTCCGTCCTCTTCCAGCCAAGTTAGATATTCCAATACGCTGATATCTGGGACAAATTTATAACCGTAGAACTTCTAAAGTTTTCGCTGATTTTTGCCGAAAAGAGCTACGGTAGATTGATTTTGCTGGGAGCTGAGCGCAATGGACCATTCCATTTCTTGTTACATGGGTTATCAGGCGGCTTTGCGGCTTTTCTTGAAGGGTTCTTTGGGGCTATTAACCATTGCTTCCCTTGCATCCTGCTCCTTTAAGAACATCGTTGGCGGCGACAAGCAAAACCTGCGGCAAGGCAGCGAAGCCATTGACATCATAATCCCAGCCCCTGCTGGGATGGGACTGCTTGATGGTTCAGGAAATATGGCGATGGCCAACGACCCTATCGTGCAAATGACCAGCTGTAGCGATGCCTCAGAGTCCATCATGCCTGCGCGGACCATTCGCCTTACAATGAAGCAACTCTATGAAACACTCAAATTTCATTCAAAGGTTGCACTGCAAGAGTCCGAATTTGTCGAACTCTCAAAAAGCACCACCAGCTTCAAGGAAAACAGCTATTCCCTCTTGGGCGATGACAGCTTTATTCAGCTCGCCCATGTTCAGGCAAAAAAAGCCGCTGCAACGATGAATTTAGCTTTGGCTATAAACTGTGATGTTAATAGCTTGGCGACCAATCAGGATTGCATGCAGGGATTTGTTAATGACTTCGCCTCGCGCGTCTTACGATTTCCTCTAACAAATTCCCCCGAAGGGGCCACGTTGTTAGAACTGCTAAAAACGCTAGTATCAAGCCAAAGTGCCGAAGCTGGCCTGCGCCTAACGATCCAGACCATTTTTCAGCACCCGCTATTTTTGTATCGGCAAGAGTTAGGCAGAGGTCCGGGCGGAGTCTTGGACGGATACGAGCTGGCGACCATGATTTCTTACTCTCTGACGGATCTGCCCCCCGATGATCTCTTGTGGCAAGACACCAAGGACAATAAGCTTAGCGTAAGCACCATGACAACTCATCTTCAGCGAATCCTAGCAGACAATCAGAAGATCGGTGCCTTCCGCGACAAATTCTTTGCTGGATATCTGGGTCTTAACGATTCCTCTAGCCTGGAAAAAGCCTTTATTAACGAGGCGGAAGCAAAAAGCAGTCAAGATAGTTTTCGTTCATTAATACAAACGACACCCATGAGCAAAATTTTTCAGATTCCCAGCGATTCCGAAGATGGCAGGATTGGCCTGCACACCCATCGCTACTTCCTCATGAATCACTCGCGAGCAGCGGATCATGTTTCGGAAATTCACATCGGGATTGCAATTAGAAAGAAATTGTTTTGTCAGAATATCAGTGCTCCACCGGTAGCCAATTTGCCAACCCAAGAAGGACAGACAGCGATCCAAGCCCGCAAAGCAGCGAATGCTTGTTACAGCTGCCACCAATATATTGATCCGGTCGGGCAGAACTATCTTTCCTTCTCCGGAAACGGGAGTGCCATCGCTGATGCAGAAACTACCCCATCTGAGATCACTGCAACCATTGATCTGGATGATACCTACCAAACCATCGAGGATTTAAGCCTTGCTATCAACGATAGCGAACATATCAAGCGCTGCATGTCTCTCCAGGTTTATCGCTTGGTGATGTCGCGACCAGAACAATTGGGTGAGCAATGCCATATCAATCAGATCTATGAAAAACTAAATCAAGGCGAGACGAAACTAGAAGACCTAATTTTGACCACATTTACTTATAGTGGCACGGCAAAGAGAAGGTAGGTGTTATGAGTATCTTGCGTCTAACAAGAAGAGGCGCCCTGGCCAAGTCATGGGACGCTACCATAGGTCTGTCAATGTATGGGTTGCTTCCTTCGTGGAGTCTTTTGGCTAATAAGCCTGCCATGGCCCAGGCGCAAACTAAGCGCCTTGTTATCATTCACACAGGCGACGGCCTTAGCAGAAACTATTGGCCCAGTTCTCCCTCAGGCCAGCCAATTGCTTTAAGCCCTGTGCTTAGCCCGTTTTCGGGATTGGAAGCTCAACTTTCTTTGGTGCGAGGATTCACTGGTGCAACCAACAGTCACACTGGCATTCAAAGCCTTTT
>JBIKVD010000309.1:0-5085 GCA_044357055.1 Oligoflexales bacterium
GTCTAACCACTCAGCCAAGGTCTCAGGAGCGAGATATTTGCCCGTACTCTCTCTTGGGTCAATGTGATGCACACCCATGGTGACAATTTCTTTCTTGAGTTTTACTGTCATGCGTTTAAAAGGATGAGAGGGCGCGTAGCTGGTTTTGTACCAGAGGTCCTGAAAACGATCTTCTTCTGCCATGACGCGCTTGAACTTTGCGCAAGCCGACGCATCGCCACTCACGGTAGCATTGATACCTTCTCTCCCTATCAAGATCGAGCCTCTCATGCCAATGCCCAGGCAAAGGTTTTTCAAATGCTGCTGCAATCGCCTTGGATCCTGAATCGGAACGAATTTGTAGAACGCTAGGATTTCGATGCTTCCGTTAGTAGAACTCATGGATATCTCCCTCAAAATTTCCTTAGGCGCCCCATCTCTTGAGCCTTGAGGCCTCACTCCCAGCCCGGTCTTCTTAGACTTTTTCCCTGGCCCTGAAAGATAACTCCGAGCTTTGGAAGCGTGCCCCGCATTGGATGAAAATTGCCGGGCTTGGATCTCAATGCCCAGGGAGAATCTGCTAAAATAGCCCATAGGTCGTCTTTTTTTACTCCTCTTGTCGTGGCAATTCAACCATGGCCTAGTCTCTCTCTGGCCCAGGATAGGCAAGTCACGATTTTTAATTAGTTTTTTCTGGCCCGAGCCAGTCTCTTGGAGGAGAACATGGAACAGAAGAACCGATTTTTTCTTGTTAACGGGGTAAAACATGAATTTCCGGGTCCTTTCCAAGGTGGGTATCATCCTCTTTTTGGGGGGCGATTTCCTGGCAGTCCGCGCCTCTAGCCCTTCAGCAGCAGTAGCGATGACCTTTGATCCTCAGCAGGATGTGTTGGAGATAACGCAGAATGGTCAGGTACTTTTACGGCTCTCGCCTTTAAGCAAATCCATCCGCATCGGCTTCGGTGGTCTCACGATCAAGGATTCTCGGGGCTCGTTCCAGATCAACGAGAAAGTAGGCGTCTACTGCAGCACGGGGCCATGGCAGCTGAGCTCCGCGA
Source organism: Oligoflexales bacterium (assembly GCA_044357055.1). Lineage (GTDB taxonomy): Bacteria > Bdellovibrionota_B > Oligoflexia > Oligoflexales > JBIKVD01 > JBIKVD01. The sequence continues at coordinate 1,038 of JBIKVD010000309.1, forward strand.
CAGAACCAAATACCCTGAAGTTGTTGGCCGAATTACAGCCCGGAGCGGATAGCCGTTGCCAAGGGAAGGTGGGGCTGCGGGTGGGACCGGCGAGCGGAAAGCATACCTTGATGGCTATTGAAAGCAAGCTTGGCAGCAGTGTGGTCGAGCTCAATCTTGAGGCGCCAGTGGCAGAACGCATGTATGGCTTCGGACAGCAGTTTTCTTACTATAATTTCCGCGGTCAAGAAGTGCCCATCCTGACGCAAGAGCAAGGAGTGGGCAGGGGAAAACCGCTGGTGACCCAATTGGTCAACGCTGTAACCGGTGGATCTGCAGGGGACGAATTTAGCACCTATCTCGCGATGCCCTATTTTTTGACGAACCTTGGGCGAGGAATGGTTTTAGAAAACACAGAGTATTCCGTGTTCGATTTGCGAGGCAAGCAGGTGGTAAAGATCAGGGTTCATAGCGCCGACATGCGGCTGCGGCTGTTTCAGGGTCAGTCAATGTTGGATCTTGTCGAGGCCTATACGGAGTACGCGGGGCGCTTTGGCGCAAGCCCAGATTGGATTCATGACGGTGTCGTGTTGGGCTTAACCGGTGGCACGGATCGGGTGAGAAAGATTTATCTCGAGGCCAAAGCTGAGCAAGTGCCTGTTGCAGCCCTGTGGATTCAAGACTGGTCTGGTTTAAGAAAGACAACTATGGGAAAGCAAGTGTGGTGGAATTGGCATCTTGATTCGGGCCACTATCAGGATTTTGAAGCTTTTCGGGCCGAGCTGGAATCCGATGGGGTTCGTCTCTTAGGATACGTGAACCCCTATCTTGTGGAGCCTTCAACAAAGAATCCCTTTGCCCGAGAACTCTTTACGGAAGCCAAGCAGGCAAAATTTCTGGTAGAGAACGACCGCCAAACGCCCTATCTCATCGAAAACACCGATTTTTCTGCAGCTATCGTCGATCTGGCAAATCCCCTAGCGAGGAGATGGATGAAAGACATCTTGCGAGTCGAAATGTACGATCGTGGATTTAGTGGCTGGATGGCAGATTATGGTGAGGGCTTGCCCTTTGATGGGGTCCTCCATCTCGATCAGGATCCGCTCAGTTTTCACAATCAGTTCGCCGTAGAATGGAATCGAGTGCAGGATGAATTTTTGCGCGAAGAAAACCTAGAGGAGGACGTCCTGATCTTTACCCGATCAGGGTTCACGACTAGCCCAGGTTATACCAGAATGAACTGGCTGGGTGATCAGTTGACAACTTGGGACGAATTCGATGGCTTGAAAAGCGCCGTAAAGGGTCATCTCAATGCCGGCATCTCCGGTGTTTCTCTCACACATTCTGACATTGGCGGATTTACCACGGTGAAACAGTTACGCTTGCGGCGAGAACCCGAGTTGTTGCAGCGGTGGGCTGAGCTAGCCGTTTTTACGAGTATGATGCGAACGCATGAGGGCAATCAGCCAGAGGCAAATGCTCAAGTTTATTCCGATGTCAATCAGTGGCGACATTTGCGACGCATGGGCGTTCTTTTTCAAGCCCTCAAGGATTATCGCAAGGGTCTTTATGCAGAGGCTCAAGCGAAGGGCTACCCTGTGATGCGACATCCCCTGATGTATCATCAAAATCTGTCCTGCTTTCAGCAAGAGAATGTCTATAGCTTCTTCTACGGCCCTGATGTTTTCGTCGCCCCGGTGTTAGATCCTGGGCAGAATCAAAGTTCGGTCATTTTACCTCCGGGCTCATGGATCCACCTGTGGTCTGGTAAAACCTATGCTGGCGGGTCGGCGTGTAAGGACATTCGAGTGGCAAGTCCTGTTGGTCAACCACCGGTCTTTTTCCGAGTCCCCGTTGCCGAGTTAGAAGAGGTGATCGATGAGGTAAAAAATAAGGGATTATTAGACAAGCACTTTACCATGGCGCGTTGATAGGGAACCTGTCTCCCATAAGCATCAAAAAAACCCCAAGGATGGTGAACAAGACAAATGCTAAAATGGTGGGTTTTGTTTTTTCCCCTTGCGCAAAATAGGCTAAGGGTACGGTGAAGATGGGGGTGGTTGTGAGCAGGGCCATCGTCACACCAAGTTTCGCAAACTTTGCGGAGAGTGTGCCGAGGATGATCCCGAGAAAAGTTCCCGTAACGCCCGCGCTTGCGAGGTAGGCCATAGGGCGATGCCAGCGAAAAATTTGTAGAAATGATTTGGTCTCGCCGCGCATGGCGATGAGGGCCCATAGAAAAGGGATGGTAATACCCAGCCGTATGCTCGCCGCTTCTAGGTATCCAACGTTTTCGAGAGCAGACTTGGCCAAGGCCCAGCCCACGGCTTGACCAGCTACTGACAAAAGAGCTAGGAGCACACCAGCCATGAAACCCGTGCGAACCTGATTCGCCCTTTGGCTGGGAGAGCGACTGGACCAGATAACCCCAGAAACGCCCAATAGGATCCAAAGCGTTCCGATCCATTCGTGTGGTGCTAAGCGTTCACCTTGAAACACATAAGCCAACCAGGTGGCGGCAGGAATGATAAGGCATTGCAATGCAGTTGGTACGGTTGCATCCAAGCGTTTGATGGAGGCTAAGAGAGCACTATCGGCAATAGCAAAGCCCGCGAGTCCAGAGACGAGGAGGTAGAACCAATCTCGAGTTTCAATGTGCCAGTCACCCGAAACAAACAGAAATAAAACCGCAAAGCACAGCGTGGCGATGGAATTCTTAAGCAAATTGATTTGATTGCCACTGGCACCTGCGCCGTGAATTCGGTAGATGGTTACGCTTGCAGCCCAAGCAAACGCAGACAGCAGAGCAGCCCCAGCGCCAAGCCATGATTGGTGTTCTAACATGAAACGAGAATCCCCTTAGCTATCAAGGCACAAAAACATAAGTAGCACGGAAAAAAGAAACCCAACTCCCGAAGAAGCTGGGTTCCAAAAGCCAATCAACCCCAGAGGGGTTTGGGGGGTAAGTTGTAGGCAGAACCTACAAGTCGAAAATAAAATCAAAATTGAATGTATCAAACACTTGGCCAATATTCATCATTTTATGCCGTCGGGCGAAATTATTCTTTCGTAGGGCAGACGGGCAATAAGGTGTAATGACTGAAAAACATTTATATTATTATATATTTCAGACGGTTGGCTTAAAAATGAATAGGCGCCAATCCTCTCGTCTGTCAATCTTCATGACTCTCCGCATGACTCTGTTCCTTTGGCAGGCTTTCTTCGCCCAAAATTGTTCCGAAGCAAGAAGTTTTAACAGTCATTTCGTCGAGTTCAGATTCTGCTCCACTTCTTAAGGTGATACCGCTGCCAGCAGCGAAGGACCAACGATTTGCTGCTGACTGTCCTACAGCGGTGCGAATCAACACCGACGAATCCAGCCACCCTTCATCAGAGATGAAAAACATATTTCCCATGTGAAATCCTCGCGCCCGTCCTTCCAGCTCGGCAATGGCCGATTGGACTTCCTTTTTAGGAGCGCCCGTAATGGACCCAGCGGGGCAAATACGGGCGATCAAGTCCCATAAGGTTAGGTCTGGGTTTAGAACTCCTTGAACCTGCCCCTGTAAATGGTGTACGGAGGCAAAACTATGTACCTGGCCTGTATTGCTCACCTTCACCGTCCCCCGTTTGCAGACGGAGCTTAGGTCATGGCGCATCAGATCGATGATCATCGCCAATTCAGCCATGTCCTTGCTGCTGTGAAACAGTTTGAGTCCCTCCTGCTGCGGATCCATTCCGGGGGAACGCTTTAAGGTCCCTTTGATAGGAAACGTCGAAATGACTAGACCCACCCGAGGGTCAGGCTCCACGCAGCAGAAGCGCTCGGGGCTCAGTGAGGCCCACGCCATATCACGGGAGCGATCGGCCAAGAAAAAACGGTAGGGTTCCCGAGAGCTCAGGACCCGCTGCAAGAAATCCCACTCACTAAGTGGCAGGGCAGCCTTAAAGTAGCGCAGCAGATTGAGTTGATAGAAGCGCCCCTGGCGAATTTGCTCCTGGATACCATCGATCGCAGCCTTCATCTCTTGCCTGCTGCGTTCAGGTTGAAAAGCAATGGGTCCTAAGC
>JBIKVD010000310.1:0-5082 GCA_044357055.1 Oligoflexales bacterium
TTACGCCTATCGATCCGCGGGTCTTCAATGCCCTCGAAATGATCGACCAATGTCTTGCCAATTGCTTCGCCCATCACTCAACCCCCACAATCTAAAGATTTTGGAGGAATTTTACAGCATTTAATCCATCGAAATCATTAAGTTTTTAATGCGTTAGCCCTGTAGGCATGTAACTGAAGATTGACTGATCTCGCGGAAAGTGCTAGTCATCCATTCTTTATCTTTTTTTCATTTTTCCGAGGTCATTTCGATGCGATTCCTGATTTCATTGGCAGTTTTAGCTCTTTCGTCGCAGCATTCCGCCGCAAAGCCGGTTCTTGAAGGTGAATTTAGTTCGGCCTGCGAATGGTCTGGGATCGATGAGAATTCCGTGATCGCGAGCAAGACATTCTGGGCCTTTTCAGATGGAAAAGCACAGATTCGGCAAGTCTACTTTGATGATTCCAACTGTCTGCATGAAGTGAAAAGTGAGTTTAGTTGGATCAAGACTTGCCGAATGGAGACGCTCGAAGTGTTTGATAGCGTGAAGTATCCAAGAGGCTTTCCCTATCGCTTTAAGATGGACCAATGCGACGATGGTGAGGAATTCGAGGGCTGTTATTATTTGGATCCGCAGGGATTTTCCGATAAGAAAGCCCTATACCTAGGTTACACGGAGATGGTAGACGGCAAAATCAGCTGTGAATTGGCGTTGGACGAAATTCTTGCGCAGTAGGATCTTCCTAGGCAGAATCGCGGCGACCATCAACTTCTTAGCATTGCGAATGGCAAATGGGGACACCCAACTGTCAGGGCTAACGCATTAAAAACTTAATGATTTCGATGGATTAAATGCGGTAAAATTCCTCCAAAATCTTTAGATTGTGGGGGTTGAGTGATGGGCGAAGCAATTGGCAAGACATTGGTCGATCATTTCGAGGGCATTGAAGACCCGCGGATCGATAGGCGTAAACTGCATAATCTGCAGGAAATCATAGTTATCGCCATCTGTGCGAGTGTGGCCGATTGCAATGGTTTTGAAGAAATTGCGATGTTCGCTGAATCGCATGAAGAATGGTTTCGAAAGTTTTTGAAACTCGAAAATGGCATCCCTTCGCATGACACGTTTGAGCGCGTTTTTGCGCGCATAAATCCGAAACAATTTCGCTCTTCTTTTGCATCATGGACCGGAGCGGTTGCTGGAGTTTTTGCGGATGTTATTGCCATCGATGGGCAAACGCACAAAGGTGCAAAACGTAGAGGTGAAAACAAATCATCACTTCATATGGTATCGGCTTGGGCCTGCAATTTGCGGCTCGTTCTGGCGCAAGAGAAAGTCGACGAGAAATCAAATGAAATCACGGCAATTCCAGAAGTCCTTAAAATATTGGCGCTGAAAGGTTGCATCGTGACTATTGATGCTATGGGCTGTCAGCAAAAAATCGCCGAACAAATTACCAATCAAGGCGGTGACTATGTTCTTGGGCTCAAAGAAAATCAGAAAAACACACTCGAAGCTGTAACCGAGCATTTTTCCACGACATCAGAAAAACAGCTTTCGTCAAGCGTTCAGTACGACAAAGGCCATGGACGCATTGAAACCAGAGAATGTTTCACCGCTGACGCGGAAAAAGTCGCAAATCTCAAGGATTGGCCGGGTTTAAAATCAGTTGTAAAAATTATTTCTACAAGAGAAATAGGCGATAAAAAAAGTGTGGAAGAACGCTTCTATCTTTCATCAATCTCAGCAAAAGAGGTGAAAAAGATTGCCGAAGCAATTCGCGCTCATTGGGGAGTAGAAAATTCTCTACACTACGTCCTCGACGTCACCTTTAATCAAGATCGCTCTCGCGTCGCCAAAGATGCTGGCCCAGAAAATCTAGCCGTACTCAGGCATTTTGCAATCAATATTCTGAAACACGCGCCAATTGTGAGTATTCCGCCCCAATCCGGGCATTGATTCCGAAATAATCCGGTCAAGGATTACGATTTAATTCGTACAGGGTTTCCGATTGAATCCGGGCAAGCATTCCATTCAATCCGTTCACATATTCCGAAGAATCCGGTCAAAGCTCAAGTTTACTTAAATTTGCAGTGCTTCCAGTAACTTAAATAATACTGGGAGGTCACGGCCTATGTCTAGGAATCGAGTGAGTATGAGAAAAGTCAGAGAAGTTTTGCGGTTACGCTTTGAAAAGCATTTAACCTACCGCGATATTGCATTTTCCGTGGGTGTGGCTGCGACGACAGTTGGCGATCTTTTAAACAGGGCTAAGGCTTCAGCCCTCAGCTGGCCGATAGCCGAAGATCTAGACGACGCCTTTTTAGAACAGCTTTTATATTCACCCAAAGGCCGTCCACAAATCACAGAACCTGATGCCCTGAACTTTGAGTATATCCATCAGGAGCTTCGCAAAAAGCACGTGACACTGCAGCTTTTGTGGCAAGAATACAAATCCGCGCATCCAAATGGGTACCAGTATTCCCAATTTTGCAGCAAATATCGAGATTGGAATAAGTCGGTAGATTTAGTAATGCGTCAAGCGCACGCTCCTGGCGAGCGGGTATTTGTCGATTATGCTGGCCAAACGATGAAGATTTATGATGCGGAAAGTGGCAAGGTTCAATGTGAAGCTCAGATTTTTATAGCGACTTGGGGGGCGAGCAATTACACTTACGCTGAAGCGAGCTATAGCCAAGATAAAGCAAGCTGGATTCGTTCGCATGTTAATGCTTTCAATTTCTTCGGCGGCGTACCTGAGCTTTTAATTCCTGATAATTTAAAATCAGCAGTGACAGCGACTTGTCGATATGATCCCGATCTTAATCCGGTATATTATCAGATGGCAATCCACTATGGCTGCGCCATCATTCCCGCAAGAAAAAGAAAGCCGAGAGACAAAGCAAAAGTAGAGTCCGCAGTTTTTTTAGTGGAACGATGGATTCTTGCGGCATTGAGAAATCGCCGTTTCTTCAGCCTGTCAGAACTGAACCGAGAGATCCGTCGTCTTCTCGAGAAGCTCAATCACAAGCCGTTTCAAAAATTAGAGGGCTGCCGACGCTCGCAGTTCGAAAAACTGGACCTGCCTGTCTTGAAGGCTTTGCCCGAGGAACCTTTTCAAATGCGGGAAGCAAAGTTAGCTCGCGTCCACATCGATTATCATATTGAAATTGATCGTCACTACTACAGTGTGCCCTACACACTTGCGAGAAAAGAAGTGGAAGTCCGGTATAACGATTTTGTGGTGGAAATTTATTTTAACAATAAAAAAATCGCCAGTCATCGCCGCGGTCATAAAATAGGCGCTTACACGACGACCAGAGAGCATATGCCCGCTTCCCATCGGCATCATGCAAGCTGGACTCCCGAACGCCTGACTCAATGGGCAAGACAAGCAGGACCCGCCACAGCCTTAGTCGCCGAGAAAATTTTGGAGTCCAAGCCACATCCGGAAGTCGGCTTTAAAGCAGTACTGGGTTTGATTAGTCTTGCCAAAAAATTTGGTAACGAGCGATTGGAAAAAGCTAGCGAACGGGTATTGGCCATCAATAGTCCGACCTACAAAAGTGTGAAGTCCACCCTCAATAGTGGTCTTGATCAAGTCAGACTAGAAAAGAATTTTCCGTCCACACCAATGGCAAATCACCGCAATATTCGCGGTCGAGAATATTATCAACAAACACTACTTAAGGAGCAACGTGATGAGCATGCAGAATCTGATCGATAACTGTAGGGAGTTTAAACTTTTGGGTATGGCGCAGGCGCTAGAACGCCAACTCGGAAAACCGCAAATAGATGATTTGAGTTTTCCTGAGCGACTGATGCTACTTTTAGACCATGAAAGAACTCATCGGTCGGACCGACGTTTTTCCAGCCGTCTTAAACTGGCACGACTCAAGGATTCTCATGCCGCGATTGAAGATATCGATTTCAAGACACACCGCGGACTCGACAAATCTCAGATTCTGGCATTATCTAGCTGTGAATGGATTTCTAACAAGATAAACATAATGATCAGTGGTCCCACTGGCACCGGTAAAACATTTATTGCCTGCGCACTGGCTCAAAGAGCATGCCGAGAAGGTTATAGCTGTCGTTATTTTCGGATGCCAAGGCTATTGCAAGATTTAGCAGTCTCACGGGCCGACGGCAGTTATGGAAAGCTGATGAATACACTCAGCAAAACAGATTTAATTATCCTTGATGACTGGGGTATTCAACCCTTGAGCGATGAGGGAAAAAGAGATTTTCTGGAGGTCATCGATGACAGATATAAAACACGCTCCATGATCATAACAAGCCAACTTCCCATCGAAAATTGGTTTGAACAGATTGGCGACCCGACGATCGCTGACGCGATCATGGATCGAATCATCAATTCATCGTATAAATTTCAACTTAAAGGAAAATCCATGCGCTCGGAGGATCCGAGCTTGACGAATCAAATTTCTGTATCTAAAAAACATTGACCGCTTTCACCGGATTTGATGACCGGAATGAAATGAAATCGCCGACCGGCTTGCGCCGGAATCATTGACCGCTTTCAGCGGAATACTCACCAATTGCATCCAAAAGCAATCCCAGCGCAAACTTGAAACGAAAAAAGGCAGCCATGAGTAGAGCCTACCTTGAGAAAGTTATGACCTCAGCAACCCTTGCAGCGGCAGGAATTTAAATGCGTTGGCCCTGAAGTTCGAGTTCAGACTCTTGCATTTTTGATTCCTACATTGATTGCCTGCAGTATTTAACCTAAGAAAGCCACAAGTGGATAGATATTGGCCACACTGCTGGATTTCACCTAATCTGAGCCACCGAACTTCAATCTATCTCGAAAGTAAATTCGAGCACGTTCATTAAAGAGCTCTTTATTGAACGCGATTTTTTCAATAACCACCCCGCTCGTATCAAGCTTTCCATGCCTTTTTAAAATTTAGGTTTAATGAACGCACTAGTTCAGCCAAGGTCTAGTATATTTGGTTGCATTTTAGATAAAGCTGTACCAAAATAGTTGTTAGATAATCTTGAAGTATCATTTAGAGGCAAATATGGGTAACGACAAATTCACTATTCAAAAAGTCTTAAAAATTTTCGGTGCCGAAGTG
>JBIKVD010000311.1:0-5061 GCA_044357055.1 Oligoflexales bacterium
GTAGGCTTGCACCTTAAATTCGGGAACATGAGTGTTAATGAGTGTTTTCATTTTCGGTATCCTTATCCTAGGTTTGGTAGAGAGTTCTTACTCACATAAAGAGTATCGGGCCTCTGGCGTCAAAGGTAAAATCGATTGTTTTTATGAAGTAATAGATATAATCTATTAACATGGCGACACTCACCCAATTAGAATATCTCATTGCTGTCGAGCGGTTACGGCACTTTGGCAAGGCCGCCAAGGCCTGCCACGTCTCCCAGCCCACTCTTAGTATGCAGCTGCATAAGCTGGAAGAGGAACTGGGCTTGGTTTTCTTTGATCGCAGCAAGCAACCCATTTTGCCTAACCCGGATGCAGAGGTGATCTTGGAACAGGCCAAGGCCGTGCTGCGGGAAATGACCAAGTTTAGCTTTTTGTGTAAGAACCGCCGCTTGGAACCCAGTGGAGAGTTTCGCCTGGCTTTGATTCCGACTATTGCGCCTTATTTGCTGCCGTCTTTCTTAGGAGCTTTTGCTAAAAAGTACCCGCGGGTGGACTTATTTATTGATGAAATGACCACCGAACGAATCATCGAGGCGCTGGAGCAAGACCGACTGGATGCGGCTATTCTTGCGACGCCTCTTCACCAAGAGGCATTGACAGAAAAACCGCTCTTTTACGAACCCTTTATGCTTTATGTCAGCAAGGAACACGAGCTGGCAAAATTGGACCGAATCAAGGAGGATACTCTTGATGCCAAAGATATTTGGCTCCTGGCAGAGGGGCATTGTCTGCGAAATCAGGTGGTGCGGATTTGCTCCTTGCGAGGCAAGCCAGGAACCTTTCCCAATGTTCGCTTTGAAAGTGGCAGCTTAGAAACAGTGATACATCTCGTGGAGCAAGGGCACGGGTATACGCTGCTTCCTTACTTGGCGACTTTGCCTCTAAAAGCTTCCCGCAAGGGAGTCTTGGTACCTTTTGCTAAGCCAACCCCCAGTCGGGAGGTTAGTTTGGTTTTTCGCCGATCGCAGTACAAGGCTCTGATCCTGGAGGCGCTTGAGGCGGAGATATTGCGAAACTTACCATTAGATCTCCCCCGGGAAAAATCCCGGGGTATTGAGGTTGTCCGTCTCAAGTAGCAGCAGTCGCATGCACCCCCTCTTTAAATATCTGAAATCACTGAGGAATATTTGATGGTGTTATTTTTTAATAGTAGATGCCGAAGGGAATGGTTCATGAGAATAGGAGTGTTTTATGAGCTCTTTGCCCCGAAGTGACAGGTACAAACGAAAGTTTGCCTTAGTGATATTGTCTTCGCTATTAAGCTTTGTTTTTTCATGCGAAGAAAAAGAAGAGGCTCCGCTAGCTGTCGTTGACGAGGCCACTCCTGCTGCCCCAGCGACCACGGTCCAACAGCCAGACACGGATGAATCGGTATCAGACAACGATGCCGGCGACGAGGATCTTCCGGATTCTCCCGGCTCGCCAGAAGCTCCCGTGACCGCGGATTCTTCTGACGTGATGGCCGCCGAGGGCGAAACAATCGTGCAGCTAAACTACACAGCGGATTCAGGGGTTCTCGCTGATTCTTGTACGATTTCCGACTTGCATTTGGTCTCAGTCAGTACAGCCTGCACTTGCCTGCAGGGAGTCTGTAGCGTGGGCATTCGGCATCAGTTCCCTTTCACCGATTCCTGGGGATATTTTCATTTCACTGTCACTGCTAACGACTTGACCTCCAACGCAGCCAAAGTCACGTTGACCTCAAGTTGCGAGGCAATTATCGCTCTGCCAGGTGCAAGAATGGTGGCCGATGCGACATCTTGCCCTGATTATGGAGCTTGGAATGGATCTATTGTGGGTGGGGATATCCTGATTCTCCAGGAAGGTGGCCCAACCGACAATGGTGGTGTGATCAAAGCTTTCGATGAGAATGGTTGCTACAAAGGTCTGGCAAGTTCTGAAGAGTCCCCAGGCTATGCTGTTGGCTTGAAAGTGGAAGCCTACGGCAATAGCATCACGACTTACAATATGTCTAAGATCTTGCTGCAGACGCGCGTCAATGGCAACAATCCTGGGATCTATTCTTGGGACGGGCCACTCAATTCTGGAGCCCAAGCTAGTGTGGTTTTGCAGGCCTCTAATGGCATGACCAATCCGGCGGTGGTCCCCGATGATGATGTAAGTGGCCTGGCCGATCCCCATCTCGTTAGCGTGGGAATGTCCTCCGTGCGCATGCGCTATGCCGTTAGCAATCGTTTTCCTATCGGTGCCAATGGGAATGGCTCACCGAAATTACTGCGACTGGTTGCAAACAATGACACTCAAATTATGAAGGCCTATATAGATGGCGTGGAAAAGGCGGCTTGTGAGGTAGATTTTGGCGCCCCAACGGAAAACTGCCCGAATTGTGTTTCGCAAGGCGGGGGCCGTGAGATCACCGATATCCATCTTGGAGTTGCCAGTTGGCATTGGAATCGGGCCAATTATATCTGGTCTGAAACGAGGACGATCGATGGACTGCCCCGCACTTACTGGGGAGTCGGGCAAATGAATATTTGCAAAGATGACTTCACTGGCTTTGCCAGTCTGAATCATCAGGATCTGGTAAGTAACGATGAGCTGGCGACGTCCTTTGTTCGCGTGAATGGGGTCGCAAAAACTTTTGTCCCCGGTGGCACGAAGCTTCATGAAGCGATTTTTGCCTCTTATGGAGCTGGTATATCGGGAGATATGTTAGTGGCCCGCTACTTGAAGGGTGCCGATACGAACTACACTCGGAGCTGCCCGGGATTTGTGGGACAAGCTAAGGCTGTATATCAAAATAATTACACGAACAATTCACCAAATTATGGCCATTTGTATGCCATTGAAACCGATGACTCTGGGACTCATATTCGAGTGTACGATATGAGCGCCAGCGACGAAGGAAAACTCGTTGATACGATTTACTCCGAAGCCAACCCTACGGTCTTCAATCAAAGCTTCTCCCTTGGAGCGTGGATTTCTGTGGTGCCAAAGATCAATGAACCGTGAGTGCACTAAGTGACATAATAGCTATATTATAATTTTGTTCGGGCTGGCTACAAATCGACCTGGTGAAAAATTGCGTAGAGTCTGTCAATTGTCAGGCAAGGGCAAGGCAGGACGAGCGAAACATTTGGCGGTAGGAACTCTTGCTGACAAGATCCTTCAGTTAGCGGCGTCCTTTTCGGTGCTGATTTTTTCGGTACCGATTTATTCACTGCCAAAAACTGGGCCGATCGGGACGAAGTTCTGGCCAAAGTCGTTATTGCCCCAGCATCGCAGTTTATCTTTTTCAATGGCGCATAAATTTCTCGCACCGATGCTGACTTTGGCAGGTTCTTTAAGGGAATAAGCATCTTCCAGATTCAGCGATGGTGCACCCCAGCACTGTAGAGCCGTTTCCCCCGTGCCTATGGCGCAGGAAAGACTCGTTCCGCTTTCGAGAAATTTGGGCTGTTGAACTTCTGGCACTTGCCATTCGGGGCTCGCCATTTCACCCCAGCAGCTTAACTGTTGGTAGGCATCGATAGCGCAAGTGAAACCAACACCGGCGCTGATGATCGGTTCCACCAAGTCGCTAGGGGCATCTTTGAAGGCCAGGGGATCACCCCAGCATTGGATGGAATCACCCATTGTAGCACAGGTGTGACTCGCTCCAGCACTGAGACTCTTTGGCTTTAAGACCGTTTTGGGAGGCGTACTTTGTCCATGGCTGTTTAAGCCCCAACATTTTGCGACCCCGTCTACGTCTACGGCGCAGGTGTGATTGCTTCCTGCACTGATGAGGCTAAGGGGCGCCTTCATTTTTGGGGGCGTCGCTTGACCGTGACTATTGTCTCCCCAGCAGGAAATGGCTCCTAATTCATCGAGCACGCAGGAATGTCTGGCGCCGACGCTTAAAGCCTTTGGAGGCGAATGGAATGTGGGTACATCAAGCTGGCCAAAGGTATTTGATCCCCAGCAATGAATCTTGGGCACCAGTTTATCATCTTTCGCAAGTGCGCAGGTATGCTCTAGGCCAGCAGCGACGGCTACCGGAAGATCTTCGCTCAAAGCTGCAGGGATATCTGTCTTCCCCTCATTGGAATCACCACCGCAGCTGATTTCGTCATCAGCAATGACACAGGCATGCTTTGCCCCCGCAGCCAACCCGGAAAGGAAAGAATCAAAATAGGCTGGCGGGTAATCATAGTTACCGCCCCAACAAGAGAGGATGTTATAGGGATTATTATCTTGTGTCGGGGCCTCATAGGAGATAGCGCAAGAATGGCTAAATCCAGGAACAAAGCTTTTCACCTTTTGCTTTGTTTCAGTGGACATGCGTGACTTTCTGTAAGATCCACCCCAGCACTTGATTCCTTCGCTGTCCATGGCGCAGGTATCATCATGTCCGGCCTTCAGCTCTTGAATGCTTCCGACCATGGATGGAACCACCAATTGCCCCTGACTGTTGTCCCCCCAGCAGTGAATACGATTGTCAGCCACAGCGCAGGCGTGGCGTTCGCCCACAGCAACTTTGCTAGGCCGCGCCAAGGATGGACTTCTTTGCACGCCATAGTTGGTTTCGCCCCAGCATTCAATTCCCTTAGCATGGATAGCGCAAGAATTGCGATCGCCCGCGCTGATTTCTCGTGGTGAATCCAACTCTGGAACTTCAATAGCGCCAAACTCTGGATCGCCCCAGCAAGTGACCGCGGTTTTACCCAAGGCGCAAGAATGGTTTTTGCCAACGCTCAGTCTAACGGGATGTTCGAGCGGAGGAACCTCGGTTTGCCCAGCCCGGTTTGAACCCCAGCAGACGATATGCATAGGCCCATCCAATCCGTTCGAACCTAAAGCGCAACTATGCGAGTCGCCAGTGCCTATTTCAATGGGACCTCTTAGGGTCGGGACCATGGACTGTGAATATTGATTATCACCCCAGCATTTTACGCCTTCTAAGTCCAAAGCGCAGGAATGAAAGCGACCCGAGCTCACATGGTAGGGTTCCACTAATTCAGGGACCTCAGTTTGATTGTAGGTGTTGTCGCCCCAACATCTGACTTTGCCATCGTC
>JBIKVD010000312.1:0-5028 GCA_044357055.1 Oligoflexales bacterium
TTGAGCATCCAAGGCATCGATGTCTTGATCGGCTTTCTCCTAAGTGCCAGCTTAGTTGCTTTATTCGCGCACGCGGTAGGCATTGCGAGTAAGATTTGGCGAGCTTAACGGATAGGAAGTTGGCCCCCCCTAGGTTCTTCGCTTCGCTCAGAATGGCAGCTAATTATGCTGATTTCTGGAGACTAGCATATATTTCCGTAGCCTGCTGAATGTCCTGCTTTTTAACAGTCTTATCGAGGCTTGCTTTCCCCGTTAGGAGATCTTTAAACGATTTAGGATTCTTACACAATAATTGCAGCGCGAGAAGGTCTCGTCGCTTCTGCAAATTTAATTCAATGATGCTATGCAAATCATCGACATCAAAAGGTTTGCGCAAAAAACCGTCCGCATGCTCTTTGCAATAGGCTTCTTGCTCCGCGTCAAGCATGGCGCCCGTCACTAAAACCACAGGAATCGCTGAGCTGAATCGCTTCACTTTTGCGAGGAACTCAATGCCATCCACACCTGGCATACGTAGATCGGTCAATACCAAATCAATAGCTTTATCCTTCAAAACCGTCATTGCCTCTCTGGCATTTGGAACCACAATAACTTTTGAAAAAAGTCTATTGAGATGGATTTTGAAAAATTTTAACAAAGTGCTGTCGTCATCAACAATCAGAATCAGGCTTTCTCTGTTTTGATCCGCGACTGTCAAGATAGGTTTCTCACTCACGGGTGCCATCTCCCATTCTTTTGTCATGATGCTAATGCCATCAACTTATCGACATAAAGGACGCTTTCTAAAATCTATTGCTGAACCTTAAAGGAAAAATATCCCGATTTTGCATCCATTTCAGCAAGATACGCTTTCGCTGCGCTGACGATCTCACTGGCAGTTCCAGGAATTTGGCTTGCCTCTTGGAACAATCTTCGGGCCATTAAATCGTCACCGAAGACATCTCTCTGTAGTAAACCAAGTTGGAGCCTAGCTCCCGCATGTTCTGGATCAAGCTGTAAGCACTTTTCTAAACTTGCTCTTGCTAGATCAAACTGCCCCTTTTCCTTCTGGACCATGGCTAAAGAGACGTGGACTCCTGCAATATGTGTGCTATCCCGCAAGATTTTTTTGAGATTCTCCTCTGCCAGATCCAGCTCACCTCTGGTCAAGAAAAGATTGGCCATGTTGATCCGCGCAGGTACAAAATGCGGATCCAATTGTAGCGCTTTTGCATAGGCATTTTGAGCTTGAGTGTAGAGAAATTGACGAGAGTGGATAACGCCCATCAAGTTATGAGTTTGCGCTGTCCCCTCACTTCGATCTAGTAGTTGGTTGAGCACGAAATGGGCCAAATCCCATTGACTGTTCTTTAAGTAACTCTGAGCAATGGCGTGATACGCAGGAGCAAAATCTTTCTGCTCCCCAATGATTTCCGCCAAAATCCTATGCGCCGGTTCCCGCCTATCTTGCAAGAGGAGCGCCAAAGCGAGAAAGTAGCGATAGCGGATACGGTCTTTTTTCCCTACCAGAGAATTTGTATCTATCTCAGCCTTGATCGACTCTAGGGCTTGATAGACGCGATTAATTTCGCGCCGTTCTATATACACTTGTGCCAGGGAAAGCATGGCTTCCATGTTTCGCTTTTCTTTGGATAAGATCCACCTTAACTCGGTTTCTGATTCATCATAACGCCCAAGGACCAGTAGATTCTTGGCACGAACAAGTCTTTGCTCCAAGGTGCCTTCTATGTTTTTCTCGACACTTTTCGTCAGTAGAGACTTTTGTTGCTCCGTCGGCTCTTGCTTAAACATCGCCTGCCACGCAAAAACGTCGGCCAGATCTGGCTTTTTGCTGCTTGCGCTCGGATTAGTCTCAAGGTCTAAGGCTTCTGGCTTTGACGCGCTTTGACAGCCAAACAAGAACAAGGCTTGTAAGAGAAATTGCAACCTAACGCTATGTAACATTAGTAACTCCATTCCCTTGGCAGATCCAAATGATCTTGTGAACTCAAGCCACGCACATCTTTTGCTGCTGGATTCAGTTGTTCTAGCAGTCCTTTGGCCTTCGCGATGGCTTCGCTTTGCGTCCTGGTGGGCTGCTCACGAATCTTCAAAGAAACCAAGGTCTGGAGATTTTTTCTAGCATTCTCACGCAAACTCTCAGCAGCTCGTAGATACCGAGCCGTTCTTGCATCATCCATTCCCGTTTGAGTGTTAATCAAGGCGGCGAGGCCGTTCGCCACTTGAGTACTCGTCTGAGCAAAATACAACCTTGCTTTCACTGCTGCCTCGTTATTGCCAGAGCGTATAGCCTTTTGAAACATCGGCTCGGCGCGATTAAAGGCCGCAAGAGCTGATTCCGCCTGTTGTTCACCATCCTGGTTGACCGATTCCATTTCCTTCATGGCAATCAACAAAGCGGCTTGCCCGGCGATTTGTGAGTAAATCTCGGCCCTTCCCGACATGCCCGCCGCTTCCTTTTCAATCGCGCGAATGGCCCGCAGGGCGGCATCCCTATCCTGGGTGGAAAGCTTAATCTCATTCTCCTGCAGGCGCGCATCCATTTGGCTTTCCCTCGTCCGCGACTGACGCTTCAGCTCCTCCACAGATGCGAGCGCGCCCTGCAAGTCACCGACCTCCATGTAGCCCGCGATAGACTGCTTCAACTGGGCCCTCTTTTCTTCCGCATCATCGCCGACATTCGCCAGCAGCCGATGTAAGATTCCGGTTTTTTTGCCGGAGTCTAGAGCTTGGGCTAACTCAAGGCCTTTTTGGACCCCTTCCTTGAATTTTTCATGCTTGGGGTAGTTCTGGCCGAATTCAATATAGGCATCGACGGCATCATCAAAACGCAACAAGTATTGGTAGGCTCGGGCACGAAGAAAGGCGATGTCTCCACGCCAAGGAGAGTTGTTAAAGACATTGAGATATTCGTCACTGCGATCGAGCGCTTCGGGCCACGAGCCCGCCATACCAAGCAAAAGGGCTCCGTCGCGCCAGAGTTTGTCCCTATCTGGGAGGTCGGGATAGTCCTTGGCCACCTGTACCAACAAGCGTCCGGCTTCATCGACTCGGCCGTTCGTACTCATATGGGCGCCATGTTCGGAAAGCGAGACGGACAGCACGCCTAGAACTTCATTAATCACGGCCCGATTGAGGGCTATCTTATCTTGAACCCGAAGCAGATCGATTAAGATCGAGATCAGTTCCTTGCGATCCCCAAGTTGCAAAGCGCTGAAAATCAAGCCCCTCACTGCCGCGGAGGCATGATGCGTGCTGCTTTGCTCGCTGATGACTCTCTTCCAAAGAGCTTGTGCCGTCTTATAATCACCACTATCTTGATAGGCACCCGCTACGGCAATCAGCAGATCATAACTGCGAGATGATTTCGGAAACTTGGCAGCATAATCATCCATACTGTTACGAAGAAACTGAAGTCGCTCCTGTTGCCTGGAGTTCTTCTCGTCTGACATCTCAGCTTGAAGTTGGCCAAACTCTTGGCGCCAAAGCATTTCGTTAATGACCACCCGCTGATACATAGCCAATTCCAATTGTTCCTGTTCTAAAGGGTATAATTTTGTCAATTCCATATAGAGATTTGCCGCGTAGGCCAGCTCACCGGCAAAAAACCGAGAATGAGCCACGCGAAAGCGCCATTTGATGCTTTCTTTAGAGGAACCTAAGAAATCAACGAGATTTTGATAGTAACTCGCTGCGAGCTTATATTGATGAGCCATCCCAGTCTCAAAGCCCTTTTCATAGTAGAAGGCTCCGACGATTTTGTTTGCCAACGTCGCGTTCTTTTCCATTGCCGCGATAAGATCGGGCCTATGACTATTCTTGCTGCGCCACAGACTGTTAGGCTGGAGCAGAATAGCAAGAAACTCGAGATTCTTGAGAAATTCCTGGGAACGGCCCGTCGCTCGTTCGGCGGCAGCAAGTTTAAGGAGAATATCAGGATACTGCTCGTGCAAGGCGAAACGTGATTTAACCCAATTTCCGACCGCTACCACTTCGCCATTGCGGCCCGCATTGAGATACTTGGCCATAACTCGGTCAGCTACCGCGCCTGCCTGGGTCATAATTCTTGGTCGCTGCAGCCATTCGATGGTCAAGGCACCTGTCCCTCGCTCCACCAGCGCATCCGCTAAAAGGTCAATGGCGTCTTCGCGGATGGCCAGCATCTGGGGACCCGCAAAACGTCCTACTGCCAAAAGCTCTTCGGTCGTTCGAAGAAGTTGACTGAGATCGCCGCTCCGATAGGCGGCCCAGGCGATGCGATATTGAATCTTGAGTCCTGCTAGCTCGCTATTCGGGATGGCAAGGGTTTGATGCGTTGCCAGCGCTTTACGATAGTAGCTCAATGCCTCACTAGATTTTTCCTGTTCAAAATACAAATCACCGACCTGCATTTGTCCCTGCATCACATGGAGGCTAGTCCGGTTCTCGGCAGCTAGTTGGAGGTAGGTATTAAGAGCATCGCTCTTTCTTGACAGACGCTCGTAGACCTGCCCGAGATTCCAAAGGGCCTCCGTATAGTTAGCATATCCAGGAAAATCTCGTTGAATTTGCCTCAGAGATTCTTCGGCGCTTTCGAGACTTCGACTAGGATCGCCTCGATTCAAAGACGTGAGCAGTTCTGCCTCTAGGAGGCTCATTTTCCCCAGATTTAGAAGGATATTGGGAGCGTCCTGTCCATTTAAGGTACGTTCCAATTGTGCTTGGTATTTCTGTCGAGCCTTCTTGATTTGCTCAATCTGCCCCTGTTGGTTCGCTGCCTGAGCGGAATCCTGAGCCTGTTCCAACTTGCGGATTTCCGAATAGGCGGAGTTGCGCTTTTCCTTGTACTTTGTTTCTATGGCTGCGTGATACTGCTTCCAATAGCTGGCATAGCTCTCGTAGGTTTCCGCATCAATTCCTTGGAGATCCTTAAAGACATCGGCGGTGGCTAAAGGAGACAAACCAAAGCAAGCCAGAAATAAAAGTGATATTTTTTTGAGACTCATCACCAGGAATTCTCCAATGCCAGTTGGCGCAATTCATTCAGAA
>JBIKVD010000313.1:0-5019 GCA_044357055.1 Oligoflexales bacterium
GGAGCAGCAAAATACTTTCGTGAGCAAGGTAAGAAAATTGGTTTGATTTGGTTTGACGCCCACGCAGACTTGAATACTCAAGATACGTCTCCCTCTGGCAATATCCATGGCATGCCTTTGGCCATTACCACTGGCAAAGGGCATCCAGATCTTTTAGCGGTGGGGGGTGCAAGTGTTCGTGTCTCCCCTAAAAACATCGCGCTTATCGGTATTCGCAGTTTGGATGCACTCGAGCGGCAAACCTGTAAGGAAAGCGGCATTCATTGCTTCACGATGCGCAATATTGACGAAAAGGGCATTATGAACACCGTAAAGAAGGCGATCGATTGGGCTTTAGATGGTACCGAAGGCATCTATGTTTCCTTTGATGTTGATGGTGTCGATCCCGCCGCTGCGCCAGGTGTCAGCACTCCTGTCACTGGCGGCTTAAGTTATCGCGAAGCTCATTTAGCCCTTGAGTTGATTGCCGACACGAAAAAATTCATCGGTATGGATTTGGTTGAACTCAACCCCGCAGTCGATAAGAATCTGAAGACGGCTCGATTCGCCGTTGAGCTGATTCAATCTGTCCTGGGAAAGGCCATTCTCTGATATGTTCTCATTGCACGCTTCAGATGATCAAGCCCGCCGTGGGTTGTTACCACTAGCTCATGGCGAAGTTCAAACTCCGATCTTTATGCCCGTTGGCACCGTTGGTTCCGTCAAAACTTTGGTCCCCAGTGACCTAAAAGAGATTCAGGCAGAAATCATCCTCGGCAATACCTACCACCTCTTCCTGCGCCCTGGCCTTGAAGTCATCGAGAGCTTTGGCGGCCTGCATGACTTTGTGGGTTGGCAGGGCCCCATCCTCACAGATAGCGGGGGCTTTCAGATTTTTAGCCTCGGAAAACTGAAAAAGTTGAATGAGGAGGGCGTCGAATTCCAGAGTCATCTGGACGGAAGCCGATTCAAACTCTCTCCGGAAAAAGCGGTGGCCATTCAAGAAACCTTGGGTAGCGATATCCATATGGTATTGGACGAATGCACGGAATACACCTTGGACAAAGATCGCGTGGCCTCGTCCATGCGTCGATCCATGCGATGGGCGGCACGATGTCGCCGCGCAAAAATCAGACCCGAACTTAAGCAATTCGGCATAGTGCAAGGTGGGATGTTTGCAGACCTTCGACGCGAGAGTGCTGCTGCCTTGGTAGAGCTAGATTTTGAGGGCTATGCCATCGGCGGCCTCTCGGTCGGTGAATCGAAAGCCGAAATGCTGGATATGCTTGCCGTAACCTGCGAAGTCCTGCCCAAAGATAAACCGCGTTACCTTATGGGGGTTGGGACGCCCCTTGATATCCTCGAAGCCATCAATCTGGGCGTGGATATGTTTGACTGTGTTATGCCAACGAGAAATGCGCGCAACGGCGGCGCCTTTACGTCGACCGGCCCTATCTCCATCAAGAACGCGAAATACCGCCTCGATCACGAGCCTCTCGACGCCCAATGCCGCTGCTACACTTGTCGGACTTTTTCTCGGGCTTACCTGCGCCATCTCTTTGTCGCTGAAGAATTGACCGTCCTACGCCTTTTAACCCTGCATAACCTGACCTTCTATCTGGATTTGATTCATCAGTGCCGCGCGGCCATCGAAGGTGGAAAGTTTCAAAGCTTGCTAAGCGAACACCGCGAACTCTGGAAAAAGAAGGCGCAGACTTAAGAGATCTCCACTATGTCATTCAAACAATGCAATGGGTCATTCAAACTATGCAATGGGTCGTTGAAACAATGCAATGGGCTTTCTTCCTACGGTGTTTTATTCCTCTTCTATGGCGTTCTTTGGATCAACACGAATCTATCGGCCCAGGCTCAAGAGCCGAAGAGTCAAGAGGCGAAGAATTGGACCGCTATCTATCCCGAAGTCGAAGAGGCGACGGCCATCGTTATGCATGATTCGGCCTTGTGCTCAGGAACCTTGATCGCAACGCGCATCCTGCTCACCGCCGCGCACTGCGTCGACAGCCTGCGTCGGGTTTTCATTGGCTGGCATTCAGAAATTGGTGATTGGCAACAGGGAAGCGTGGTAAAAATTGATCATAAAAACGATTTAGCCCTGATAAAACTTGACCTAGATGCTCGCCCCATACGCACCCCTGGTCCGGCCAAAGAGAAAACCGTTGAAAAACCGCGTCGTCCGCTTGCTGTCGCAAGTGCCCTACATCAGCTACAAGTGGGGGCTCCTGCGGCGACACTAGGCCATCCTTTGGCCATCTCATTGTTCGGTCCTTCCAGCTTAGAGTACCAATATCTCTACACCTTTTCTGCAGGGGTGATTTCCAAAATCAATAGCGACAACTCTACTTTTCATACCGATTTAGCCGTCAGCCCTGGTAATTCTGGGGGACCAGTGATCAATGAACATGGGCAAATCATCGGGGTGGCTTCCAAGAAAATTGGGGAGATAGGTATTATTGCGAGTGGTGCAAAGTTGCAGGATTTTCTCCCCGATTTGACGAATGCTGAGCAAGCCGGCAGGGATTTACCAGATCTAGACTGGAGACATGCCAAGCCCCTGAGCTACAACACCGGCGTCGGTTTATCAGCCATGAACTTTAGGGATTCAAGCAGGAGTTATGGAAGCTATACTATGGAAGCCACGGCCAATATACGCAGCCGGCTTGGGGCGACTTATATGGTTGCGGTTGGCGGAAGTGATTTTGATTCGTGGACTGCCATGAAAGCTTATTGGCAGTTTGCTTTGCCACTGGCAGGCACCGATGTCCTTCGCCTCCATTTAGGCTGGTCCAAGCATTTCTATGCCTTAGAAAAAGAGAACAATGGTATCAAAGATGGCACAGGCTATGGACCCTATTTGGAGTTGGCCTATGGGCGACTTCCACTCTTTCTGCAGATTTCATACCTACAAACCGATGACGGTACGGCTTCGATCCTAGGATTGTTTGGGCGCATTTAAGCATGCGTTGATCGTGGGCAAGGGAGCAAATGTTCGGAGCGTTAATGCTCCACTCAGCTCCCCGCTGCAAGCCAAGGATTGCGTCGGGTCACAAACAGTTTGTGCCAAAGACCTGCGTGCAGGTATTCACCTTGAGGTTCCATGCCTAGACGGGCCAAAACTCGCAGCGATGCCTGATTTTGTGGCAGGACAATGCTGTAGATCATCTCCATCTTCAAGTGATCATGCCCATAGCCCAACAAAGCTTTTGCAGCCTCTGTTGCCAATCCTTTGCCCCAATGTTCAAGCAATAGGCGATACCCAAGCTCAACACATCGCTCGCCTTTGATTTCCAAGTTTTCCAAGCCACAAGTACCGATAAAATCACCCGTACCTTTGAGAAACAAGGGGAATTTTCCGAGTCGACTTTCCGAAAAGAGGGTCATTCTCGGCAATATTTTTAACCTAGCCTCGGCCAAGTTCTCTGCTTTGAAATAACCAGGAACCGAGAAATCCGTATAGCCTACATCAGATGCCATACGCAGATAGTGTTCGGCGTCTGCTTCCTCCCAAGGCCGAATAAAAAGCCGTTCCGATTCAATCATTGTGTGCCCCTCGCTTATCCCATAAAGCTTTCGAAATCTGGCAAACGGCATTGTATTGCTGTTGTGCTTCTCCAGACAAAGACGGCCGCGGCTCGATTCTCACCAGCGTGGCTCCCAATTTCTCGATCGCGCGCCGCGACCTAAGATTCAAAGTCCATGCCTTGAAATACACTTGAGATACATAACGGAAGGCGTAATCAAGCATGAGCGTCTTCAGTTCCCGATTGTGCCCCTGACCCCAGCAATCACGCGCCAGAAATGTATAGCCGATCTCGATCGATGAAACATCTTGATCGAAGGGATAGAATCGTGAAGAACCGAGAATACGCCCAGAAATCTGTTCTATAATGGCTAAAGCTCCTGCGGAGGCTATGCCCAGGTCAAAGAATTTCGAGAAATTTTCGCGCTTATACCTTTCGCGATCAGGATGCTGCTCCCAAATCGCTGGGTCCGCCGC
The DNA here is from genome assembly GCA_044357055.1 of Oligoflexales bacterium. Taxonomy (GTDB): domain Bacteria; phylum Bdellovibrionota_B; class Oligoflexia; order Oligoflexales; family JBIKVD01; genus JBIKVD01. The sequence continues at coordinate 3,995 of JBIKVD010000313.1, forward strand.
AACCGCAAATAGGTCGGAGAAATCCGTCTGCTGCAGCGGTCGAAGCAAAAGCATCCTGCCGGTAAGAATCGGTTGCCGTCGCATTGTAGGGGAATTGAGAAGACTCATAAATGAAAACTCGGGTAGCGAGAGCTGCCTTTTTTCGCAGTCCGTCCAAAACTAGCGAAAAGGTCGCACTTTAGATGGTTAAAATTGAGTGTATAGGCATTCATTTTTTGCCTAAAGGAATTTCTCAGGCGCTTTGATAAATCGCTCTTTACACCGCTTGGTACAAAAATACATCTTCTTTCCCTTTTTCTCAATGGTGTTCGAACATCTATCGGGGAGCTTGATTTCCCAAGTGGGACAGACTTGGCAGTAGCTCTTCTTGCTGCTGACTATCTTTGACGGTTTTTCGCCGTGGGCTTTTGTCAGGTTCATTGCTGTCTCCATGCTGGTTGAGATCTTAAGCATTCATCGGCCATTTTTTGGGCCGCATTTTCCGTGAGACCTTGTGATTCCACATAAAAATTTGCATTCATGGCTAAGATCTGCGCGTAGGAAAGTAATCGTCCTTGCTCATCAGTACAGTAACGGCAGTAGTCTTGGTCTCTTCTTCCGAGGGCGAAATCTTCGATCTTTTCCATCGGCATTCCACACGACCCACAGGCCTTACATTTCTCTTTCATGACCGGCTCCTTACGATATTTTTATGAGGTTGAGAAAGTGATCGACAAGTTCCTTTTTCAAGGTCTTTAAGATTGGTTTGGCATCACTAAGCAATTCTCGATTGGCCACATAGTAGTGAACGAGAGCGATCCAAGTATTGAACAGCAGAGGCCGTGACATGTTCTTGAGACTGCCTGTTTGCATGCCGACTTTGGCCGTTTCGTACATTTTCCAAGATATCGCCGCATGGAGTAGGAAGACTTGGCCCCTGACGGTCGATGGCAGTTGATGAATCTCGCTAATCAAGTAGTGATAGAAATCCTCGATGTCAGCCAAAACACTCAAATGAAACTCTAAAATTTCTTTGAGATCTTCCA
>JBIKVD010000056.1:0-15878 GCA_044357055.1 Oligoflexales bacterium
TGAAATGGGCTGACATTGAATATGTCAGTCTCTATGTCAATGGTGGGCAGTTTGACACCGTTCATTTCAATGCCACAAACTGCACCAGCAGCAAACCCGAGAGCGGCGTCATCAACAAATCCGGCCTAGACTCTTTAGCAGTCAAAAATAGTACCTTTACTAATTGGGGAATTGCCGCGGAAGTGACGGAAGGCAATGGCAATACCGTCTATACAAATAACGGCGGGACAGTCGCAGTCATCGTTCGCCAAAGCGATAGCGCCGACAACACAGACATGCGAAATAACACTTTGGGAGGCGGCTTCACCATCGTAAGTCATGATGGATATCTCGGTATGGTGGAGGTGGACAACGGCAGCGTGGATCTGACTGGGACAACGATTGTGGGCCACCCAAATAGAACGGCGATCTATTCCTCAAATTTAGCCTCGCCCACGCAGGTCGTCGTGAAAGGTGTGCATGTAGATGTTTGCCGCCATGCCGTAAAAGCAAAAGCTGCTGTAGATTCCTCTATTCTCATCCAAGATTTGGTCGTTGAGGATTGTGACGTGGGTGTCGTGTGCCAGGCAGGTGAGGTTTGTCGTCCGATCACGATCGAAGATTCGCAAATCACCGTAAGTGATGCCTTGGTTTGGACGGATATTGGCCTCAATACTAGAGTCACGGTTCAAAATAGTGAGGTCACTTGTGCTGCCGCGAGTGGCTACTGTGATCTTTCCCTGCTCTATTTAGGAATGTCTTCCGACGTCGAAGTTACTTTGGCATTCATTGACAATCAAATTACTTGCGCAGCGAGTAACTGCAGAGGGTTTTCTATACAGCAAAGTGGCGGCAACGATCCCAAGAACGCGATTATTAGCCTTAATTCTTGGAGCACGAACACCTTTATCGGCAAGCAACCGAACGCAAATCTCGTGGGTTCCGTCACTGGTGGTAACTTTGCTGATTTGGCTACCACCACAGCGGCGGATATTCGCATCTTTAAATTCGATCTGAGTACCAATGGCGCTTCTATCACGGAAACCGTTACCGTAAATTAAGCTCCTCAGGCCGTCCGCTTCTCCAAGCCATATTTCTCGACCTTCATGATCAAACCGGCTCGGCTGATACCCAGGTCCTTGGCCAACTGCGACTTATTCCAATGAGTGCGCTGCAAGCCTTCGAGAATCATGGCGCGTTCCATAGCTTCGATCGCGTCTTTTAACTTGCCGGTGGTCTGAAAGTTGGCGAATTTTTGCGAGCTGGAACCCTCGCCGCTTTGCTTGATGCGGGGCGAAAGCAGATCTGAGGTCAGAGCCTGGTCGTTGCCAGCCAGCACGCACAGGCGCTCGACTTCATTTTCCAGTTCCCGGACATTGCCTGGCCAGTCATGATTGAGCAGGATGCGCATACAATCCTTATCGACTTCTTTCAGTGCCGTCTGGGAGGCCTTGGCATGGCGCTCGAGGAAAAACTGCAGCAGCATCTTGACGTCTTCCTTGCGGTCGCGCAGTGGCGGCACCCCCAAGTTGATGACGTTCAAACGATAGTAAAGATCTTCGCGGAAGGTTCCGTCTTTGACCATGGCACTTAGATTGCGGTTCGTGGCCGCTAGAACCCGGGCATCGGTCTTGCGAAGCTTGGTGCTGCCTACCGGCGTAAATGTGGAATCCTGCAGCACCCGCAGCATTTTCACCTGCATCGAAAGGGAGGTTTCGCCAATCTCGTCAAGAAAAAGCGTCCCGCCGTCGGCTTCTTCAAAAAGGCCCTTTTTGTCTTTGATGGCACCGGTAAAGGAGCCTTTCATATGACCAAAGAGCTCGGATTCGAGCAGGTTGTCATTAAACGCTCCGCAGTTGATCACGACGAATTTTCCGCTGCGACGCGGCGAGTTGTAATGCAAAGCCCGGGCGATCAGTTCCTTACCCGTTCCGTTTTCCCCCTGAATCAGCACCGTAGAGTCTGATTTGCTCACCCGCTCGATCATACGATAGAGGTTTTGCATGGGGGCGCTTTTACCGACCATGTTGTCAAAGCCATAACGGGATCCTAGCTCCTCGCTCAGTTCGTCGATCTTTTTGCGCGAAGCATGCAAACTCTTGTGGATTAGGAGGATTTCCGCCACTACCAGGTTGATGAGCTCCGTGAGATAGGTCACTTCTTGGTTGCCGAGAATGGGCACAGTATCCAAAGTCGCGATAAGGTCCTCGGCACGATTTGGCAAAACTCGCTGTAAGTAGGTTTTGATATGTTGCAGCTGTTCTGCCTTGGTTTCGTCGATGATGAATCCATCACCATAAACACATCCCAAAAACTGAGAGTCGATACGGATGGGCACGGATAAGGAGGAAAATCCGGAGGTCCCGCGGGACAACTGGGGTTTCTTGGCGCTCATCGAGTCCACAGTCGTCTTACGGGCATGAGCCATACAATCGGCAAAGCCCCGCTCATTGGCAGAGATCGCCTGACTTACTTTGGTCAGTGGGTTAAAGAATTTGCCCTCTGGTACCCCACGCAAAAATCCCTTGTGGTCGGTAAAATTCAGCTGCACGCGAAACCAAGCTCCCACTAAGGTGCGCAGACGCTTGATAACCAGCATTTTGTCAAAATCTTCCCAGCGTACTTCGATATCTGCCATGGGGCTTCGCTCCTCTTGCTCGGTGACGAGAACTTGATCACTGCCCAAGGTATCGGCAGTCCTGTCGAAAAGCTTAACGGTAGAGATTTGGTAGTAGTTATGGATAGTTATAGCGATGGAGGCTAGAACTTCGTCAGTTTGTGTAGGGTGGGGGCGCATTTTTGGAGGGCTGAGAGGAACGACTAGATAGAGAAGTCCTCTTTAGAAACAATCCCAGTTCCCAAGCCACTTCACCTTGATGGTTTGGGTCCGCTAGCATGCCCATGACCTTATTTTCCGCCTCCCGTAACACGGCCACGATCCTGGTTAGGCAGTCCGGGTTCACCCGCGCTGTTACCCAGCGTATCATAAATGGGTCTTTTTCCTGTGCCACCGCTTTAAAATTACTCAAACTCATGGTCATGGCTTGGAGAAGCGAATCGAGATCCCCAATCGATTCACGCCAAACCATTGAGCCGCTCTCCGTTTTTGAGAGCAGATTCAAATCTCTCAGTTTCTGACACGCCGCCAAACCCACTTGTCCATAAGTTTCGGCAACCCAATCGGGACTCAGGCCCTGGGCATGGCCCGCATAGGATAGCAGCTCGAAATAAAGGCGGTCGCTGAGCACAGCAACTAAATCAGTGCTTGGGACATTGCCATCTCTAAACCTATAGAAGGTCCGGTAAACGTGTGGATAATAGGTCTTTACAAAATCAGCCTGCTCCTCATCTGAGGCGACAATTTTAAGTATTTTCGCTGACTGCTCAAAGGAAACATCGACTTCAAGATTCATGAGCCGAGAAAGGGTTGAGTAAGAGACGCCCGTCTTCTTTGCTAGTACATTGCGCGTGTATTTCGGGTGCGCTTCCAAGTAGGAATCAATTTGATGCTTTAATCTCGCCGTGGCAGTTAGCTGGGTCATCTGAAACATTTCCTATGAATAATGCTGTAATGACATGGACTAAACTCACAGAATCACCTCGCAAGACTATCCATATTTACCCAGATTTAACAAGCCAAAACGACACATACCACTCCCCAATTCAATGTATTTAAAAACTACTTTGTATGCCGATTTGGCTACATCGTCTCACCACGGTGAATGAACAACAGCTGCCCAGAGCCGCACATGTTCACCAGGGTGAGTAACTTGCTGAACTTTCAGCATTTCCTTTGGCAGAACCTAGCTTCCCAGAATACCAATGGCCCAGAGCGAGGCGTAGAGCCTGCTCAGCAATTCAATAATCCCAAATTTAAAAAAAGGAAACAAACTCATGAAAAATCTCAAACTAGTGATCTTAGCTACCATTGCAATAAGTATTCTCGCCCCAGCCAGCTACGCGGGTTGCTGGCACGAATGCCTTATACCCAAGCTGACGGGAGGTTGCGCCAAGAAAGTAAAGGTCTGCGACTTAGAAAATCCGAGTCATGCTGTTTACGTCACCGGAACAGATTTCATGAATCAGTCTGTATCGATTTGGCGTGACGTGTATGGAGTGTTCCCGGAATGGGCGCGGGACATTTTTAACGAGCATGGTGCAGAGCTTATTGGTTTTTATTTTGGGGGTTTAACGGGCGCGGCACTCGGTGAGGCCATGGACCAAATCTACGGAACAGTGGAAAAGACTGCGCAATACGCAAAAACCGCAAACGAGGTAAATGCACCAGAATATGTATCGATCGCCTTAACAATAATTGGCCACTCTGCGGCCATCGCAAAAACTGACATTGGCGCGTACTATGGCGAAACATCCAAAGAAGCGGCCGCTGCCTATGCGCAAGTTGATAAGTTGCATGATCACTTCAGCAAAAAAATCTTAGCGGCTGACAGCGAGGCTGCCGCCAAGGACCTGGTAAAGGAGTTCAAAAAACAATTACCTAACGCGATCTATCAGTAAGAGATAAGGGCTCACATTTTGGGCCCAGCGTAAGGAGTATCAATTCATGGGAAGCCGTCACATCACGATCTTATTGATTTGCGTAGCCGTCCAAAGTTGTGGTCGCGATACAAAAGAGGAAAAACCGCAAAGCCCCGAGCAGCGGGAGGCAGCTACATTTTCCCTACAAACCGAAACTCTTTGGGTGAATCTTTACGGTGAATTCCCTGAATGGGCCCGTGACCTTTTCGAGCCATTGGCAGCGCTCGCAGGATTCTACCTCAGTACCCTCGAGGGCGAAGCCTTAGTGGAGGCAAAGCAGCAGATCTACGGTTCTGTAGAAACGTCGGCACAATATGCCAAGATTGCTACCGAAACAGATGCGCCCAAATATGTATTAGCTGCTGAAGCGACAATTGGTAGGCTGGCAGTAACTGCCAAAACCTCGATTGGCTATTATTATGGGGAAACATCCAAAGAAGCTGCCACTTCCTATGGGCGCGTTGACAGGTTGCAGGATGAGTTCAGCAAACAAATCTTAGCTGCTGACAGCGAGGATGCGACCAAAGAACTGGAAAAGGAGTTCAACAAACAATTACCTAACGTGATCTATCAATAATCGAAGAGTGCTCACTTTTCAGCCTTGGCCAATTGTAGCGCGATGCGAAAAGGAAAACCTCAAAGCCCCAAACAGGCTTAGGCGCCTGCCCACACCCAAAAAAACCAAAACGATTGGATGGATCATTGCGGAGATCTCCCAGATAAACCCTCAGCGGCCGGGATCACGGTGAAACCGGCCGCTCATCTCCATTGAAAGGATGAAACATATGATCAAGCTACTCCTTGCCTGCATTGCCATCGCGACCACGGTTGCAATGGAAGGAAATGCCGCAGAACACCTAAAAATCAAGACCGGATCGCAAGAAATTGAACTCGTGGTCTCTCAGCATGAGGCGGCAGTGCTGTCCTATCCTGTAACCGACACCTTTGCCCTGGAAATCCAGTCGATCCAAGGCCTCGCTGCCGGCGATTCTTTGGGTGAGACATGCAAGACTGTCGAAGTTTTTCTCACGGGACTCAAGTTTTCAAACCCGGCCAATGTCATGTTTCAGGTTAGAGAATCTTCTGAAGCAACGGTCTATTTCCGCTTTCCTAAATACTTCAAAGATCAATTTATGGAGCAACAAATTCTATTAACGTCAGATGCTCCTAATATGCATTTGATCAATCCACTACAAGGTCTCAAAAAACTTGTTAACATTTCCATTTCTTCAGATGCCTTGTCTCACCAACTTGCTGATGTCGACCAAGTAGCAAAAAAATGGACTGCACTCCTAAGCCAGCTGGATCCAAGCCGAACCCAAAGCGTCAATCTCTCCGAACTTGACTTTCTTTGTGATGTCGCTAGAGGCAAGATCACTTTCACTTATACCGTAACTGGCGACGTAAATATCTATCCGTATAACAGCGAGCAAACCCAGGGCTTAGTTGCTTTGACCTCGACTTTAGTGAATCAGCAAGCGGATTTTACCTTCTCAAATGCCAAACAAAACTACTTCCAACTAGGTCTATTAGTTGGAGAACTGCTCTCTTCAGGCGAGATCCCTTTTCATGCCGAGGAGCTGCCAGTTTTTTTGCCCGTCCTGGCCAGCGCTCAAGGAGTGCCACATATTTTTGACATAAATAACGCTTTGAAACCCCAAAAGTATCGCAATGACCTAACCTTAATCGTTACTGCGAAATAGCAACGAATTCGAAAGGAGTTCCATGAAAAAGTACATCCTCATCATAGTTCTCTTAAGCTTAATTGTGGCACTCCCCTCGCTGCAAAAGGCATTTGAAGAAAGTCACCAGATCCAGGAGGCGAGTGAAATCAGCATTGAATCAGATCCTCGTCAACCTTCTGACAGAACTGACCTAGACACCGAGCTTGTCGCCGATTGGAACCACGATGAAAGCGTTCCAATAGTTGTGGCAGAAGTCACTTCTACTCTTCCTTTCCCCTTGGAGACAATTTCACCCCAAGAAATGTCTGCTGAGCAGTTAGTGTCTGAGCGGGAGTTTCTTGAAGGACAAATTAAGGAAAACAACGTCCTGCACCGATTGAACCAAGACCTAATGAGTGCTGAGGAAAGACAGGCCTGGGGAAAAGTCATGGAGCGCTTGACCGGACTTAGGCGAGCAATCATTGAAATCCAATTGGAAAAAATCAATCATCAAGCTGAACAGATGATGAAGCAACTGCAGGAAGAGGCTCAACATGAAGGTTAATAAATTACCCCTATTGCTTCTGTTCACGACACTGACGGCCTGCGGTCCAAGCGGCAGCGGCGGCAAGGACGACGACCAGAGTGGCTCGGATCAAGAGAAAGCAGACCAAGGCGAGTCAGAGTCGCTTGAGCAAAAAAAGACCCCAACTGACGACCCAAAATTGACAGGAACAGCACCTGCAAGCCAAGAGGAAGCGATGGAATCCCTCTATTGGGACAGTCGCAAGTATCTGGAGGAACACGTGAATACGGATGCCAGCTACTTCCAATTAGGTCTTCTTGCAGCTGACCGAGCCCAGACGATCCGGGAATCCACGCGAGTGACCCGACCAAAATTTGTGCAAGATTACTTTGATCAGTTACCGAGCCAGCACACATTGGAAGAATTCACTCAGGTGCTCCTGGGAAAATAGGTGATACATGAGACGCTTTATCGCTCCATTTCTTTTTTTCATCTCCTCCGCCGCCCTTGCTAGGACTGGGGAAGGCCTGGATTTTCATTTGGATCAAGTCCTTCAGCATCAGTTGAAATTCGCCCATAGCCTTTATGATGGCGCCGTTTTCGACGAGCCACCCCTGGAAGAGCTGCAGATACCCTTGACTGGCATGTGGGAGAAAATCAATGATGTGTTGGCCGAGACATTGCAAACCGAGACCCACACCTCGTTTACATCTGTCTACCAATTAGGAGAAATCAATCAGACCGCGTCAGGAATTGTCGAAGCCTCAAATAGCTTAGACTTTTCCTGCGAGGATATCCTTGCAGCCCAAGTGGGATTGATAAATATTCTGAATGAGGCAAGAACCATTTCTGACCAATTGGCGATGATCGTGCAATTGGAAATGGGGGATACCGGCTTTCATCAATTGCCCACGATTATTGATCATTTGCTTGAACTTCAGCAAGAGCTCGCAGACCTAACTCCTTCGCACGATCCAGTGGAAATCGTCTATTCATGGAATTTTGAAGCAGATATCTCCCTCAAGATGAAGCTCAATGGCTTTGACTACCGTCGCTTCCGCACCTCGGCAAAACTCCAGGAATTAAACGCGAAAAACTTCACCTATTTAGACCTTGACCTAGACAATCCTCCACCAAACCTCTCCTGGCAGTTTGAGCCAATGAAAATGCTGATTAGACATCGGGTGACTGCCTACGAATACTGCAACATGCAAGGGAATCTATCGGCTAAAGCAACCTGGATTTTGAAGAAATCAACCTTTACCCATTTGACCGACACCCATTCCAAATGCGGTTCTGTTTTCAGGCCCCAATTGCCTACGATGACCTACCCAGTTCCTAAAATTTCTGACCAACCTCCTGATTTTCCTTTATTTGCAAAGACACGGGATTGGCCTAGTATAGCCGCAGGGCTCAGTGGTCCTTTGCCAAAATTTGCCTATATTGAAGGTTCGACTGATGAGTCCACATTCAGGCCATGGCTACCCCGCTATGATGAAAATGATTTTTTTGAACCCCCAGAAGAGAGTCACACAATGGATTGGGGACATTTTACTACTTCCTGTACATTGATCAAACATACGGAGTCCTATGAAATTCGCCACGAAGTCAGAATTCCCATTGCGGTGCAGGGATTTCTACGTTGAGCATATCTGTTTCATCATGATGAACCACGACATCAATATCAAAAAATCTTATGCTCCCAAAGGTCTTCCAAGAAGGCCTGCCAAGGCAAAATTTCCATTTCAAAGGGCTCTTCCTTGACCAAACGCCGCTGTGGTTCCTGACAAACCACCAATAGGCGTCGTGCGTCTGCTTCCTCTGCAAAAGCAAAAAGGCTCTTTAGTTCGGATCGGTCAATTTTCTGACCAATTTTAACCTCTGTAGCCAAAGGGTCTTGAGAACCCGTCACGAAGTCAACTTCCAGTCGAGTTTTCGTCCGCCAGTATCGTAGAGGCTCAACCTTATTGGAATAGGACCTATTCACTTTTAGTTCCATCAGAATAAAGTTTTCAAACGATTACATATCAATCAACTGAATTTCGTCCGTTTGACCGCCAGAGCGTATCCACCCGGGGAGGAATAATACCAGCGGTCTCACCGTAGAAATTACTTCCATTTATTTTCGATAGTTCGGCAATGATTATCAGGTGAACAAGGTATTTGTCGTGGTAAAAAATAGAAATTCTTGTTACTTTCTGTTGATTTTGAACTAGTCAACATTTTGTCGCATGCAAGAGAACTTTTTTATTAAAGTCGACTCGCACATAGAATTTTTAATTGAGGGGTGAAATGGCATTTAAAGCAGAAATTGCTGAATCGTTAAAACGGATGAATGGTCTACTTTCCCCAAGCGGAGCAAAAATTTTGGACGTGGGCTGTGGCACAAAGACTTATTCTGGAATTTTTAGCAACCATCAATATATCGGCATTGATGTTGAGCAAAGTGGTCGTGATGAATCCGGAAAAAAGCCCGATGCCTACTTTGACGGACGAACGATTCCCTATCCCGATAATCACTTTGATCTCATCGTTTGCACGGAAGTGCTGGAGCATGCCACAGACGCTACATATTTGGTCAAAGAAATGCACCGTTGTATCCGACCAGGCGGACACGTCTTTATCACTGTGCCTTTCATGTGGGGGGAACATGAGATGCCTTATGATTTCCGACGATATACCTCTGAAGGTATAACTAAAGCTCTGAACACTTCTGGATTCACTAATATAGAGGTCCAAAAGACCGTACTAGGTGTGAATGCGCTCACGTCGCTCATAAAGAGCGAAATGGTAAACTTTGAATACGTTCGTTTTGGTGGACGATCGACTTTATTCAGAAGGATTCTTAAGAAAGGTTTTTTAGTTTTATGGTACGGATACGCAGCACTGCTAAAAAAATTCTACAACTTTGAGAGAATCTACATCCGCAATATTGCCTTCGGAACGAAGGCGTAGTTTCTGGGAACTAACACCCCACAGGAATTACCTAGCCAAATTTGAAAAATGGCTCGACGTATAAAGATGCTTCTTTTTTTCTCGGCTAAACTTCTTGATGGCGCACTCTCGTTTCATCGCTTCTGAACGCGACGGCAGAACCTCCAAGTATACTAAGCGCACAGGCAGGCGACTTCGGGTGTATTTTGCGGCAAGCCCCCGATTGTGGGAATCCAGCCGCTTTGGCATATTGTTGGTCCAGCCGGTGTAAAGCGTCCCATCCGCGCATTCTAGAATGTAGACGCACGGAGTCGTGGGAACATGGCAAATATTAGGTTTCATGGAGCAACTGGTTTCGACGCTTCGTTTACTGAATAGGCTTACCCGTTAATTTTAAGCCGAACAGCAAACAAATGCTATTTTTCCAAGCTTTGAAGGGCGAGGAAAGACCAGGGATTGTCAAAGTCGCTGCGATTGCGTATCTTGGCAAAATTGATGTTCAAACACCATGTCATATAATGCACGGATCATTCTGCGATTGCTTCAGCAAGGGCATGCCTAAGTGAAATTCTCTCAAGGCACAGCATAGATAACTTCGCGAATGTTCTCTTTCGAAAAGACTGGGAATGGGAATGTACACATTAGTTACGGGACATGCTGGATTTATCGGCTCCCATCTCGTACATGCCTTGATAAATGCAGGGAAAAAGGTCATCGCCGTCGATAGCCTCTCCGATTACTATGATCGACAATTGAAGCTTGATCGATTAGCCACCCTCGAGACTACTTATTCACCCGATGTCTTTCAGTCGTATCAGTTCAATCTCACAGATCAAGCAAAGCTGAACGACTTATTTAAGAAATCGTCGATAGATACTGTCGTTCATTTGGCGGCACAAGCTGGAGTCCGATGCAGCCTTACTAATCCTCACGAATATGCCCAATCGAACATCGTGGCTTTTCTTAATATCCTTGAAGCCTGTCGCCATAATGGCGTTTCAAATCTACTCTATGCCTCCAGTAGCAGTGTCTACGGCGACACCGACAAAGTTCCTTTTTCGGAAACGGATTCGGCAAATCACCCTATAAGTCTTTACGCTGCGTCAAAAAGATCAAACGAACTCATGGCTCACTCGTATTCACATTTGTTTGGTCTTCCCACGACTGGCTTGAGATTCTTCACGGTGTATGGACCTTGGAACCGGCCCGACATGGCCATGTTTCTTTTTGCGAATGGCATCCTGAATCGCGAACCTCTCAAGATTTTCAATGACGGTAACTTGCACCGAGATTTTACCTACGTCTCCGATATCGTCGAAGGTATCGTCAGGCTTTGTGACTCCCCAGCCGAGCGCGACCCTTCCTGGACCTCCAAGGAGGTCAATCAGGCTACTAGTCGAGCACCATGGGAAATCTATAATATCGGCAACAATCATCCCATTCTTGTCAAAGACCTCGTCTCGATATTGGAGACCCAGCTGGGAATTAAGGCCATCCTGGAATCTCGGCCTATGCAAGCGGGCGACGTCCACACGACCTATGCCTCGGTCGATAGGTTGGCAAACCGCATACACTTTCAGCCCAAAACCCCTATTGAGGTGGGTGTTAAGTTATTTCTGGATTGGCTCATACCCTACCGCGACCGCCGCTTGAAGAATGGAACATGGGTTTTTGGAAGGAACCATTGAAGGTGGAATGGATTTTTGCTCTAGCTGCTTTCTTTTCTGCCACGCTGATTTCCCTGCTTTGTGGCAGGCTTGTCCTCATTATTGCAAACAAAGGTATTGGCCTGGATGATCCTACACGAAGAAAAGAGGAGTCCCATCGCAAGGTTCATGCGACGCCGAAGCCCCGCATCGGTGGACTAGGGGTCTTTGCCAGTTTCACCATTGTCTCTTTACTATTTTTCTATGATCCTGCTTACGTCCCTTTCCTCCTCCTCGCTTTGGGGGCCTTTGCTATTGGTTTTTGGGACGACATCTTTACGCTAAGAGCTTCAGTTCGTTTAGTCCTTCAAGTCTTAATAGCAGTAGTATCCATTTACATCCTTGAAATCGAAATTTCGGCGCTGAACATTGCCCCCTTCACTCCCTTTTCACTTCCCGCTCCAGTAAGTTGGGTCATATCCGTGTTTTTCATTGTCGGGGCGATTAACTCGATCAATATGATCGATGGTTTGGATGGATTGTTGGGCGGAGTTCTTTGTATTTCCCTTATCTTGCTAAGTTTTGTGTATTATCTCAGCACTCAAACAACTCAGATCCCGCTCATGCTAGCCTTGCCTCTACTCGGTGGCTTGATAGGCTTCCTGCGCTACAACCAATTCCCTGCCCAGATGTTCCTTGGCGACGGCGGAGCCTACTTTCTCGGATATATTATTGCCATCTTTATGTTAAGCATCCTAGGCGACGTTGGTGGCCTTGGTATGCCTAAAACGGGCAACCATAGCCCTCAATTCCAACCGGTCATCCTCAGCTTAAGTGTCCCCATTTTTGATAGTCTGTCTGTGATCCTTTCACGATTAAAGCTGGGCAAGAATCCATTTCGTGCAGATAAAAGACACTTTCATCATGGTTTGTTGCGACTAGGTTTTTCTCATGCAAATACCGTCACATTGATCTGCTTTATTTCCCTGATCATTGGCATTTGCGGCATCGTTCCATTGGCCTATCCAGCCTATAAACTCTATTGGGTTTACTATGTCATCCCCTTACTGATCCTGGGTATCTTCTTTCTCTCACATCGGCTGAACAGCGAGCTTGTTCGCCAAGTTGTCTTTTATAAAACTCTGACGTTTAAAAAGTATGGGATCCTATCGTCCCTCGGCATAAGATTGCTCGACGGACTCACCAATTCAATCATATACGCCATACTGCTGGCGGCACCTCTGTTTGCCGGTAGAATTCAGTACGAATTTGCGATTTATGCAGGCATCATTCTTACGGTGATCATATTGCAGAAGTTGTTCCGAAAGAACAATTCAGATGCCTTTGCGACTACGCCAGTATTGTTAGGCATATTCTTAATTTTGATTGCCATCAATCAGAGTCCCCTAAGCATTAGAAGCGGAAAGGAGCTTATTTCCGTCCAGGTCTATTACAACCTCCTTTTCTACGCACTTGTGCCACTTTTTTTACTACAATCTATTTTTTCATTCCGCCGAAAATATCTGATCGTTAATGCCTTGGACTTTTTAGTGATCGGCATTCCTATCCTCATTTTGCTTCTGCCCGAAAATATTGTCAGCCAATACAAACTAAACGTTGTCGGATTGAGGGCATTGGTGCTACTGCCCATCATTAGCTGGTTTGCCAAAAAGTCAAAATACTCTTTTGAAAAAATTGAAATGGTGACTGTTTTTTCTTTGGTATTCGTACTGCTCTTCGCCTTTTTCAATGTCAGATTGCTGATAAACTGACCCTCCGGCTTCGGGTAGGGTTTCCTTTGCGTATCAATGAGGCGTCAGCAGCCTGTATATCTCATCCGCATATCTCTTGGCGTTCATAGCATAATCGTGATTCTTCTTAAGAAACACATGGCCACTGTCGCCTTTAGCTTGCCGTTGTTCGGGTGTTAAGGCTTTAAGCCTTAGAATGGCTTGCGCTAAGTCATCGGCTTTTCCCGTAGAAATCATCTCCCCACAATCCGCCTCCTTCACGATGTCATGACCGGAATGAATTGCCATTAAAATGGGCTTTCGGGCCAGCATATAGTCAAAGATTTTGTTCGCGGATATACCGAACTGATACAATGGCACTTCCTTTGCCCCAAGAAATCCTGCATCAAAATAACTTATGTGTTCTAGAACCTCCTTTTTTGCAACCGGCGCGAGAAACAGGACTCGGGTCAGCTGGTGTTTACGAGCAAACTCTTGCAGACCCTTCTTTTCACCGCCATCGCCAATAAATACAAACCAAATATCAGCGTGCGCTTTCAATGTCAAAGCTGCCTGGAGTAATAAGATATTCTCATTGGCAATACCGATGGTCCCTGCATAACCTATGACAAAGGCTCCAGATGGAACCTCCAAGGGCCTAGGACCAGCGGCGATTGGGCCCTCCTGGCATTCAATTCCATTGGGTATGTACCGAATTTTGTGCGCCCCAAGCTCAGGGCAGACCTCCGCCACATGTTTGTCAAGATGCTTTAAAACACTCACGATCAGATCAGATCGCCGGTAAGCAAAGGTCTCGATGCTTTGCAACAACTTGATAAGGGGATTTCTTTTTGAGTAAGATCCTAAATCAATCAAAGTCCGAGGCCAAATATCACGCACTTCGAATATCAGTTTCGTTTTCTTCAATTTTGCATAGGCCCACACCACAGGAAAGGCAAAGGGAGGGGGTGAGGAAAAGATAATGGCATCAGGTCGCTCGTGCCGTATTTTGAAAAAAACGGGGATAAGCGCGAAAGCGAATTGCACCAGACTATAAACCCTTCCCAAACTTCGCGAGGAGGTATACTTCCGACCTCGCACCCAGAGGAACTCGACGCCCTCAACCGTTTCGTGCTTGCAGAGCTCGTTAACCTGGGGACTTCGAGTATGGAGGTGGGATACAGCACTCGCCACGACTTTGGTTTTATGCCCCAGCTTGTTTAAGTTTTTCGCCAGAAAGTAAGGGCGATAGACCATGCCGTGCAAGGGTGAGCCCGCATTCTGGCAAATAATCATGATATTCAAGGCTTTTGCCATATAACTCTCTACTATATGTTTTGCGAGAAGGGCTTGAGGATGCAACTAGGCTTGATTTCATCTCGGCAAAATGGCGTTGATATTCAAAGCCAATTGTGTTCAGTATATCAAGCGAGTCATGCGGGCCAAGTGTTTGTTTGATTTGTAAAAGTCCCTTTTGAATAGGTTGCAGAGCCAGACTATGCCCCTAGCCGTTTTCCGAGTCGATAGCTCAAAGAATCATGGCACCGGGCATTTTATGCGATGTCTCGTTTTAGCTGACGCGCTGGCGCGATTGCAGTGGCACTCCGTTTTTGTCTGTAGGGATGATCCCTACTTGTTTAGCACCAAAGTTCCCCTAAGCATCTCGATCCTCAAATTGCCAGGACAAGTTTCGGACGGATTTGACGCTGGCAATTATGACACTTGGTTAGGCACCACGGCAGATGCGGATGCCGCAGAAACTCGTTCTTTGCTCTCCTCGCAGGGCCTACATCCTGATGCCTTTGTAATTGATCACTATGGCGTAGATTACAGCTGGGAAAAATTGGTACGTACCTATTATCCCAGTAGCATATTCGTTGCCTTAGATGATTTAGCCAATCGAATGCACGATTGTGACATACTCCTTGATCAAAATTTCTCCTCGGATCCAAGCCGGTACCAAAGATGGATTCCGAAGCAAACCTTGACTTTGCTCGGTCCTCATTACGCACTTCTCAGAAATGAGTTTGCACAAGCAAGGCCAAACGCCCTCCCAGTGGCAAATTCTGTCAGCAAAATGTTGCTGACCCTTGGTGGTGCTGACCCCACGGGGCAGACCCTGCGTCTATGCAAAATCCTCCGGGAGAGATTTGCGCAAATAAAGGTCACGATCGTCTCAGGGCCTGCCAATCCACTTTGGCCCGCCATTTCCGAGTTCTGTGGCAATAGCCAGAATCTCTCGGCTATGCGCACCACGCAGAATATGTCACAACTGCTGATAGACACCGACTTAGTGATTGGCGCCGGTGGTACAAGCACTTGGGAACGCTTTTGTGTTGGGGCTCCATCCCTGTGTTTGGCGGTTGCTGACAATCAAGTGGAGATTGCCAAGGGCTTGCATGAGGGGAAATTCCATTTTTATGTTGGCAGAGATTCCGCCGTCAGCGACGATGCCATAGCTTCGGCGCTGCAAAATTTGGCTGACGACTATTCCCTTCGCTTCACATACCGCCAAAATAGCATGGCTCTGGTGGATGGCCTAGGTGCGGACCGCGTGGCCACAGCAATTTCAGGGGTTGTATAGAACAGCCCTGTATTTATGAATCATGAGTGAGGAGAGATATGAGTTTTAAAATAGATCGCCACGAAATTGGCTTGGGACATCCTCCTTTCATTATCGCTGAGATGTCCGGTAACCACAATCAGTCGTTAGATCGTGCTTTAAAAATCGTCGAGCTGGCAGCTGAATCGGGGGCACATGCCGTCAAATTGCAGACCTATAAACCGAGCACCATGACTTTAGATCATGACTCCGAGGATTTTGTCATCCAGGATGCTAGCAGCTTGTGGAACGGCAAAA
>JBIKVD010000314.1:0-5018 GCA_044357055.1 Oligoflexales bacterium
GGTTTGCAAGTAAGTCACAGTTTGTCCTAATTGGCCTTCGCTGTTATCACCAAAGCACTCCACTCCCATATTGCTGGTTTGATAGCAAACATGGTCCTTTCCTGCACTAATAGCGACAGCTTGGGAACCCAGCCGCCAAACAGGGTGAGGAACAACCTCACTGGCTCCTGCGTTGCTACCTTGAGACTGGTGATACTCGTTATCACCAAAACATGCGACATCACCGAATTTGTTCAGGATACAGCTAAAGTCCTCGCCAGCGCTAACCCGCGACGCCCCCAGCACAGCAGCTAACTGCGCATCGCGCACCGCAACTGGATAGACGCGATCACCACTAGCATTGACGCCACTGAGACGACTCAGATTATCCGCATCGTCGCTGAAGTTACCATCAGCAATTTGGCTCTTGTCATTAGCGCCCCAACATACAAGGGCGCCCGAGGTGCCATAAATCGCACAACTGTGATTTTTCCCGGCCGCAACCATCACCAGACCAGAGAAATTTTCTGTGGCTACACTTGGAGTCTTTGCCGTCACCTTTTGAACCCTAACAGCATAATCTTTTGAGACTTTACTGCCGTCGCCTAACTGACCATTGGTATTTTTACCCCAACACCAAGCCAGGCCAGCTGTATCTATTGCACAGGTGTGTTGGGCTCCTGCACTGATAGCAACAATATTCGTCAGCAGCTGAGTACCGGGCTCGTCTTTATAGACATAGGCTGGATATTCCAAAGCAGTACCCAGAACATTTGGATCTCCGAGCTGACCGTGGCTATTATCACCCCAACATAAGACCCGACGATTGTTTAGCAAAGCACATGCGTGCTTGCTACCAGCAGAAAGAGACTTAATGCCATAGATCGCACTTTCCGTGTTATCAGGGTCTTTAACAGCTACTGGATACATCTCAGGTATCACAGAGGGCGCAATTGCCGCACCTAAACTACCTACGCTGTTATCACCCCAGCACGAAGCGCTCAAATCCGCATTGAGTGAGCAGGCGAATCCGCTTCCGACGCTGATACTCGCACCCGTAGCACTGTTACAGGAAACGCCTTGACAGCCCGCAAATTTTGGCTGAGTGCCCGACATAGAATCATAGTTACTGGCAACACTCTGCACAACTGGCAAAGCTAGCTCACTGGTGGATACCGAGGTCAAATGCACCAAGCCTCTTTGGGTCAAGGTGTTTGACCCATCACCGGCGGTCCAGCTGACCAAAAATGGGGTCCCGACGCTATAGCTAGAAAGTTGACCACTGGTGCCATCGGCATTGGCAACGACCGTACCGCCGGTCACCTGAGCCGAAAAGGAACCTGAATAAGAGTTGGGAGTTCCTGAGGTAACCCGAATATAGGAGTTTATGTTGCAAGTCCCATTCGAATTAACACTGAGACTTGGCAAACCATCCCATTGAAACTCCAATGGCCCTTCATACTTAGGAACTAAGTATCTTACTTTAGCTACGTTAGACACCTTGCCATTTGCTGTAACCGTATAGCTAAACTCTCCGACACCTTGACTTAAATCATCTGGATCGAACTGAATCTGACAAACACCGACGTTACAAGTTAGAGCAGCCGCGACTCCACCATGCGCGCTACCGGGAACAACCGTCACCGCGGTAGCGAGATCGTTTTCACGATCCGAATAGCTTTCATTTGGTTGCATGTTAATGGTCTGTACATTTCGATGTAAGACTTCTATCCACCGGTCAGAAGCAACTGGCGCCTGATCGCTGTCATTAATCGTTATTGTTATGATTCCAGCATTTGTCGATGTTAAATCATCACTTCCTGGCCCATCTACCGTTACGTTAAAACTAACGCTCGCGTTACCCGAGAAACCAGTATTCGGACGGAAGGTCAAATTGCAGGCACCCGCAGTACAAGCGATGGGACTGGTTTCAAGGACAGACCCATTAGTTACCGATACCACAGTCAACAAGTCGACCTCTGGTCCAGGTGTATACAAGTATCCATTACCCCGCGTCACATTAATCACTTTATCGACGTTTTTCACGGCTTGGATACTCAGATTCTGCGCCAGCAACTTTGCTTTAAAATTGACACTTAATGTTGCTGAATTAGACCAAGTTTCATTGCCTGTCGCCACATGCTTGGTTTTCACACGATATGACAAGGAAGCCATACCGTAAAAATCCGTGCTTGGGCGGAAGTTGAACAGGCAATTCCCATTGGCATCGCAAGCAATCGGGCTCGCGGGAACAACTGTACCACCGATGGGGGATCCTTGAATTTCTACCGCCACAGCTTTATCTTGGTTAGGATCAAAGTAGCCATAGCTATCCACTTCGCCCAGTGTCATGGCCTTAGTCAACAAGACTAGTTTGTCCTCACCCTCAACGCCAATCAAATTAACCGTGCCAGCAACCGGTGTCTCATCATTTTGAATAACATTAATGGTGAGATTTGCGTTATTTGAGTAGATATCAATTAGGTCCGCCCCTTCCAGATAGCGCCCGATGGCCTTCACTTTGAGATTTAAAGTGCCATGAAAGCCAGCGGCAGGTGTAAAGGTAATTTGACAGCTTGCTTTGCCAGCAGTCGTGGTACAACCAGCTGCACTCGTAGTGCCTTGTAACGGACTAAGTCCCATGACCTCGACATCATGGATTTCTTGGTTATAACCAGACAAACGGCTCAAGTTACTATGCGGAATCTCCTCAGAGAGGTTGATGACCACCGGTGTACTCTGATTTGTTCCAACAGTAATGTTCCCAGCCTGAATAAACTGCTGGATATTCAGAGTCGCGGTACCAAGCGTTGAATCCACTCCCCATACCGAAGTTGTGTAATTAAGCGTACGGTTACCCACGATATTCTCGCCAGGTAGAATCGTAACCCGGCCAATTTTTGCCTCTTGATCAAAATTAAGGCTTTGTACTGTCAGATCAATAATATTGCTCACAGACATCGAGAACGATCGAGCATATAAGTTGGCAAGGTCTTTGTAGATGTACCCTTTGTAAGTCGCACTCACATTCTCTGGACCAACCGTAATGGTCGATGGGCGATTCATATGCACGTTGTAAGTTGGGTTCGTTATTACTGGATAGGCTTTCACATAAATGTGGTGAATCTGATCTCCTTGGCGATAAAGTGAATGCCCCTCACAGGCCGCCTCTGAGCAGCCCTGATTCCAGTCTCTGCGCCTTGCTGCTTTGGAGAAAGAGTTGTTCGCAAGGTAAACCCGATATTTGAATGCCAATAACCCATAGCGATCGGGATCGACTAGTCCTTGCGTATTGAGTTGTGCAGAGCACTGCCCGTCCATAATCGCATCACCAGTATCGATGTTGCAGTTTGTAAAACTGCATACGACGCCTGCTCCTGAGCCAGAGCAAGTGACTCCGGGACCAGAGAAGGGCACGTTAGCATTTGCTAATAAATTGCCGGCAGCGGGCGAAAAACCAAACACTTCGATTTTCGAAGCTAGTTGGCCTGGATCCCAGGTTCTATATTCGAAGGAATTCCAATTGCTGATAGGATTAGCTCCAATGGGCCGATAGACGATCTCTTGGGCAGTCCCCGGCGCTGCGGCTTCTACGTCTGTGTGGCGGCAGTTCCCTGTGTTAGCTGTCGAATAGTCCAACTTGCAGCGGTCATGACTAACTACCAGCGGTACGACGTCAAAGCGCATCTGATACTGTGCCGTGCATCCTTGATCATCTGTCATATTTGCAATAACTTCGACTTCGCCCGTGTCATCATCCGCAAAATTGGTGGGCGTGTTGGCGCCTGCTGGTTTGATATCAAAATTGCAGATTCCATTGAGACAAGAAATATTCTCCACAGTAGCGCCGCTACTGGCTGAAACTGGAGACATTGACTGCAGAGGACGCCAGGTACTGCCCGTGCCACTATGGTCATAGTGATTACCTGCAACCGCACCAGCGCCAAAGGTTTTGGTCGTGATCCGACCTTGGGGCACAGACATATTGCCCTCGTTACCGCCACCGTAACCATGCACTGATATTAAGCCGCCCAAAGGCGCATCTTCGCAGCCGACGCCATCAAAGTTAAGCACCACCTGCGTCGTCACTTTCTTCCAACTGCTGTATTTGTCAAGGTGAGGAGAATAGTTATAACCATTGTGCTGATAGCCCTCACCGAATTTGAGCCGATACCAGAAGGATGCCACCGCCGGATAGTCTGGAAAAGTACTATCAGCGGTGACTTTGACCAGGCAAGACCCACTGACCGACGAACAACTCAGAGCACCCATATCAACCGTAAGACCGATGGGCGCAGCCGCGCCGTTGCTTCCATTGCCAATTTCAACATTGGTGGCAAACTCAGTTCCAGGATAGTCGAGCCAACGTGATTTTACATAAGCATTTCCTGGGCCATAGGACAGTGTCAAATTCCTTGAGTCTGCCCTACGAACACGGAATGCCTTCCAAATTTCATCTTGGCTCCAATCTACTGAATTAATATCGGGGTTCTCAGTATACTGACTTGGTCGATGATAGTTGGTTGCCTCGGTATTACCGTCGTCGATCCAGATGCGGAATGTTGACCATTCAGGTTGAATACGATCGACGCCGCCAACCACTGTCACAATCTTATAGTCAAATCCAGCATAGCCATCCAAAACAGTGCCATTTGGCGTATAGTCGACTAAACATTTACCATCAACGTCACACTCCATGGCATCTGTGGAAACAGGTGTCTGCCCATTAGAAACCTTTTTCAGCGTGCCACCTGACAGATTCTGAATAATGACTCGGACCGCCTTATTGCCTTCGATATCAAAATATCCATAGGCTTCATTTGTTAAGCTCCCTTGTTGGACCCCATTGGTCATCGGGTCGCCCACATAAGGCTGCAGATCAATGGTTTGGGTATCGGGAGCGCCAACTACAGAGAAAACCCCATCATTTTTTGCATAAATGTGCGTCGGACTAAAGCGCATCCTACGATTGAAGCGATAGGAAGAATCAATCTCAGCGAGAGTATTGGGCAGGTCATCTATATTCGTAATCGTCAAAT
>JBIKVD010000315.1:0-5017 GCA_044357055.1 Oligoflexales bacterium
AATAAACTGCGTGAGGAGTTCTTCACTTGTAGGTGCCTGGGACCCGCTGCTTAAGTCTTGGATCAGTTCCAGTACGCTCGAATTCTCTTTCAGACCTTCCAGTATGAGGGACTGCTGAGGATGAAGGCTGAAGACTTGGACGTTTTCGCCAGGGTCGCGGTAGGCCACAGCTTGGCCCCATTCGACACCCAAAAAATCGGCAGCTGCCTCGCTAATACAGAACCTCTGGTGGGACAGTAAAGAGACTTTTAGGGACTCCCAGCCTGAGGCGTCTAAGGACAGCAGGTCTTCGGCGAGAAATGGTTTTTGCTTATCCGCGTTAAGAAACAGAGACCACTTGGCAAATTCAAAGGCAGCCACTTCTTGATAAAGGCGTTGTTGGTCATAACTCAATCTTTCATAGTGGCCAAGAAAGTCAGCAAAACCAGCGCCCACACGATCGATGCTAAAGGAGCTTTGAGGACAGGAAAGCAGATAGTCCATCACCCATACATCGAATTCATCTTCTGTTTGTCGCCCAGCCAAGGCTTGAAAGCAGTGGCGCATGGCTTCGCTGACGCCACCATAAAAGTTGTTACGATAGACCCTCAATCCATCTTCTGGAGAGGTATGGCCACTCTTGGTAAGAAGCTGCCGCCATGAATCCGCAGACAGATCAGGATTTGGGCTGCGTAGAAAACCTGCCCACTGGTCTAAGGGATCCCTTTCGCTGAAATCAGGGTCTCCCGAAAAATTTAGTGCTAGAGTTCTATCTCTGGATAGAATGTGCCTTTCTTGGATTCTAGCCGCAACCAGTTCTGTTGTAGGCTGTGACAACCCATCGATAGCCTTTCCTTGCACAGCCTTTGCTTTTTGGACTTCCTCAACGAGGACGGAAAGGGCGGGAATCTCAGCATCCCATTCCAACAAAGTGGGCACCTCTGGCCATCGCCGCGAAGCATAGTCGTATAACTCCCACACCCCATCGCAGACCAAGCTTGAATGGGTGTCGATAAGAATATGGTCCGTTACGGTATGCCCCGCCAAGTGAAACTGGCCCACCATATCCTGAGGAATTTTTTTAAGGTAGCTTTGGGGGTCAAGACCAATGTTATGGGCGTTGACATATAGATTGTTGAGATCCAAAAGCAAGCCGCAGCCCGTTCGCTGACACAGCTCGGTGATAAAATCACACTCTTCCATAATTTGATAAGCATAACGGATATATTGTGAGGGGTTCTCAATGAGAATGGTTCTGCCCAAAGTGTTCTGCGCGAAATCAATATGCTCGACTAAGCGACTGAGCGTAGAGTCATCAAATCGCAGCGGCAAAAGATCATAGAAAAATTGCTCACGAACTTTAGAGAAACTGAGATGGTCACTTACCACGATTGGTTCTATCTCTTGGATGAGCTCCCGCAAGCTAGACAAGTAGCTACGACTAGGGGGAGTATCTGCCCCAAGAGACATGCTCACCCCGTGCAGGGCCATGGGATAGCGCTCTCGCAGAGTTCGGATGATCCGGCGCGGCCGACCACCCACATCCATGTAGTTCTCGCTAATCAATTCTAGCCATTGAATCTCTGGCGTCGCGCCAGCGAGATAGTCTGGATAATGGGGGGGCCTAAGGCCAACCCCCACTCCCAAGCAGCCATCCCGCCGTGCACGAGCCGACAGCGTTTGATCAAGCTGTGAAGGGTTCAAGCCAGAAATCATTTTGCTTTGGGCATTTGCTTTGGAGCTGCGGGAGCTGCGGGAGCTGCCCCGCCTTCAGACTTCGCGTCTTTAGCGTGATCGTGTCCGTGATCGTTTGCTTTCTCAACTTTTTTCTCAGCGCTGGCTTGAACATGCTTGGCTAATCCGCCGTTTTTAGCGCAATTCTCGCCCATGGCTTTTGCGTCTGCGCCTTCGACCTTAATCCAGCCCTTGCCTTTGCAGCTATTCGAGCCGTGACAACCATTGTCATTGCCTGCGCCGCCGCAAGCAGATTTGCCCTTGCAAGTGTTGTTTGCGCAGTACCATTCCCCACCTTTAGCATCTTTCCAGCTAGAAGGGCTGGCAAGCAAATGACTGCTTAAAAGGGTGGCAGCTGTACTCATGGCTAGTTTGCTTAGAACTGACTTATTCATGGTTTCTCCTGTGTACGTTAAATCCGGAGCTATAATATCTCATGAGATGGGAGAGATTCCTACTGCTTACAATCGAAATGAAGGGTCCCTTTCAAGTCTGTCACCACTGTGTGTCAATTTTGCGGCACGTCCTTGCTGGTAAGAGATTCTAGGGATCACCTTGCAAGCGTTCGAATACACGTACAATCGACCGACCGTTGCCTTTGCCAATTCATTTAAATATCTGCGGGATAGGGGATAGGCATTCCTACCTAGGTATTTTCATTTGGCGACGTGAAGTCAATGAAAGAAAGTCTCGGCATCGAAGTTGGTAAGGGCCAAACTAGGAGACCCAGAATGCAGACGACCACCCCTACTCCCCCCTCGACCCTCAAGATCCGGGTCGATGGTAACTGTCTCTACGTCAATGATCGTTCCGTTTGTTTCCATGGAAAGGAAAAATTATTAGAGGTCATCCATGCAGTCATCAAAGCTCCAGAGCATCAAATTGGCCATGAACACCTCTTTAAAATGAACGGCTTGGCCTCGGTAAGCAACTCTTCTGAGCGCATCCGTCGCAGTGCGCGACACAATAACATTAAAACGCTGAGTAGGGCTCGCATCCATTTACGAGACCAGCTGGGGGACGAGTATCATCATGTGGACTGGTTGCCACACTCCTTGCGTCGAGGCCAGTGGCGTCTATACAGGCTTGAGCCACAGGTTACGCTTGAATCATCAGACCCCATAGCCTAAAGGCCCGCCTCCACATCCACCAGGGGGCTCAACCCAGCAAGTCCCACCCTAGACTGATCCGACTAGCGTTTTAACGTAACCTCATCTCGCATGGGTACGCTGTCTACAAAAAGTCGTAGGGCAAGATTCTCGTATGCTTTCATAAACCCAGCCATGTCCTTGGCAGGAGGTAGCAGCCATCCCACGAGCTCTTTACTGTCAATATCCTCTTTGACGTGTAGCCGAAAGATAAAATCTCCCCAAAGCTGCCCCAAACGATAGGCCAAGGCATCGTGCAAACGGGCATTTGCAGAAAATAAAGCCTTTTGCGGGACGCGAATCGACAATCGACGCAAGTGAACCTGTTTCTCGAGCCAGATCAAGTGACGAGCCACAAGACGCTCCACGTGATTCAGGGGTCTCTCGTTAGCCAAAACATCCTTGCTCGTGGACGCCCGGTATCTTGTCACTAGCTTTTCGAGGCGCATGAATGAGCGCTGCGGATTGATGACTTTAGAACAAAAGACTGCAAATGCAGCTGAAAACAAAGTCTCAAAGAACCTCATGTCTTCCGTTAGAAAACGTCTGCTAGGTCGGATCAAATCAAACAAAAAAGCTCCAGCCCCCTCTGATAGAACATTGGTATTCAGCCGAGATAGAACCAGAGACCGCGATCTTTGATCCCAGATACAACTGCGATAGCTCATTCGCTGCTCCAGCCACTGCAATTTTTTTGGACCAAAGCGCTCCGTCAAACGCTGATTCTGCCCTAATCCCTCGTTCACATAGAATATGTGGAAGTTTGTCAGTTGAAACTCGCTAAACTCAGTCTGGAAATACTGAGCCATGACCTTGGTGAGGTCATAAAATTGCGAATCAACATCATAGTCCAATTCCTGATCTAGATCCCAGCCCTCGACGTCCTTTTGCTCTGCTCTCGTTCGCTCGACCATAGGGCGCCGCGTGTCTTGCCAGATCGCGAACGATTGCCATTTCAACCATGGGGATGAATTCATCACACAAAAGTATTCTTGTTTTAATTTTAAATAGAGACTCGCACCAAACTCCACTTGCCGAAGATACTCCTGATGATAGGAATCAACGTTCACTAACACTCTTGTCACTGGACCTAGACCGAGGGACTTCAGTTTCAAGGGCAGATGAGGATCGGCCAGATGAAATTCCCCTACAAGACAGAAAACCAAAGCATCGGGTTGCTTTGAGTGCAAACTCGCGATGGCCTCGGCCATAAATTGGTCTCGTATTTTTAATCTATCCCGCCCTGCACCAGGTGAATTGATCCCAACAACTTTCAGGCGATGACTCCTGGCGAAAAGGAGCACTCGCTGATAGTTGATCCAAGGGAAACCCCAGTTAAAATGATAGTCAATTTGATGATGGAGGGCGTCGTCATCAATCATACCGCTCATATAGGCATCTACGGCTTCCATATCACAGGCTCGAAAACATTCAAGGGCCATAACCATGGGTTGGGGATGAGTGGCCATACACTGCTCGATGACTCTGAGATACTCTTTCTGAGATTGCTTATGGGTGTGGAAATCTCCAAACAACACAATTTTATTGGCCAAGATGGAATCCAGGATCGCCCCGCTCGTTTCCGTCACAGGTTGCTGTGGTAGAGATTTGGCAAAGCGCTGCGAATAGGCATTCACTTCCCGATTGACCCGACTGATAGCGTCACGAACTCCCGGCACGGTTGTGTCGTGGAGAATTTCCTGAATTTGACTAAGCTTTTTGCGGACCGCGTTGGCCATGCACTATCCTGCAAGATCGAAATCGAATCGCATGCAAATCAACGATATGCTTTGATTTTACCGCAACGCATCAAAGTGCTAGTGGTGGCATTTGTCCTAGTTCCAAAGCAGCACGAAAAGCGGCCTAGGCCCAAGATTCCTTTTTTAGGGCGTTGGGGTGGGAATTTTTTGCCTGCATTCAACTGCTTCACCCTCTATAAGAGTCTACATCAAGAAATGCATCAATATATCGAGTTCTTGGAGTTTAATCTCAGAATATCTGCAGATTTGTCGAATGGTTGAGGTGCTTTAAACTAGAGATCACTTTACGCTTGAGACTAATGACTCGAATATTGATTTGCATAGTGATCCTGATGGGGGTTTCTTTTGGCAAAAATTCTCTACAACGAAAGGCAAAGGACAATGCAAATGCCGGAA
>JBIKVD010000490.1:0-5008 GCA_044357055.1 Oligoflexales bacterium
TTGATGGTGTTCTGTTGCATAACGGCATTTCCCTTCTGTCCGTGCTTCAACACGGGTACGTAAACTTGCTTTGTTTACGAAGGGTATGCCGCCCTCCTCAAATTTCCACACCTAAAGGTGTTACCTCCTTTTCGGTCGGATCAGACAGCCAGGTCTAGTGCATACCGAAGAAGTCTCACTATTTTTAATTCACCAGTATGTCATCACAAACAGAATGGGCATATCAAGCTACCTAAATCCTATGGAGTATTTGGACTGACGGCTCCAAAAAGTGGTATCAAACAAGTACCCTTTCAGAAATATAGCCATTATGGCCACGTCAAAAGCCCTCGAATCATAGCCCGTCAGATAATTTTTTATTCGTCCGAACGGTCGGATTGAAAACCGTAACAAAGATCACCATATATTTTTTGCCTTTTCAGTCGGATTATTTGCCTTTTCAGTCGGATTATTTGCCTTTTCAGTCGGATTATTTGCCTTTTCAGTCGGATTATTTGCCTTTTCAGTCGGATTATTTGCCTTTTCAGTCGGATACTTTACGTCCGATTAGTCGGATGCTTTACGTCCGATCAGTCGGATAGAATAATCACTATCAACAGGGCTCAATCAGTGTTGGCCCCGTCTGACAAAGCTTACAAGCCTCTGTTTAATAAGCGAGCAGGTGCTAGAGGGATTTCTAATTAGAGGGAACTATTTAGAGGGAAAATATTAAAGACATCCTAGGATGATCGAACACTGTTCTCCCTAAGCAAGATGTCTATCAACGAAGCTTCATAGCAGCGACGAAATTGGATTCTAAACTGGCATTTTAAACGATGCCGCATGCAGGCGACGGTTCATGATTCGCACATACCTTTCCGGCATGCGGCTATCACTCCAAAGGCCGAGCTGCTTCACATCGATCATGGAAACATTTTGATCATGCAGAATTGTCGACATGGTCGCTCTCATGACATGTGGATGAAAGTTCGTGGCGAGCTTAAGGTCGCGAGCGAGGGATTTGAAAAAGTAGTTCACAGCTCTTGGGGTAATAGCCCCGATTCGACCTTCAAAAACGCCAGTATCGGCGCTCTTTCCTACGGCAAATTCCCTCACAAAAGTGCGGAGAATAAGAGCCGCCTTAGGATGAAGGATGACTCGGCCCTCTAGGCCTCCTTTCACTTTCAGGACTAATTCTAGCCCCTCTTTAGCTTCTTCGATCCTACGAAGAGAAAGCTTGCAGATACTCTCGATCCTTGCGCCTGTAGCAAGCAGAAGGTTGAAAATGCAGTGGTAGCGGCGGTACATGGCGTGCTTTTCCGAGCCTATCGACTCCTCGCAAAGCTTTGAGAGATGGCGTTTTATTTGCGTCAGCTCCTCGTAGGAGAGGGCAGGGGTCGGATTCTTCGGCTCGTGACCGCCTTTTAGTTTTAGAAGCGAGATGGGATTGAGCTTGAGATTCCCCCTTGCGATCTCAAAGCGATACCAAGAAGACAGGATCGTCATTTTGTCGTGAGCGGTCGGGGGGGAATTGATCGAATCGAGGTAGGTCTTAAAGAGCTGGGCATGCTTATGGTCCAGATCCTCTATTTTTAAAGGCCTTATCCCTCCCGACTCCAAAAACGAAAGATAGGATTTTAAGACGCGCGTGTAGATTCTTCGCGTGGCCGGGTTACTCAGCGTGAAAAGAAAGTCGATGATCGATTGCTCAAGCGGAGTGAAGTCTGCATTCTTTAGCGCTAATAGGCCCGCTAGCGCGATTTCTCTCGTCATCGCTTCTGACCCCTTCTCATGTCCATTAGAGGCGCTTCTAAGAGCTCTTTGATGCGCTCAAACTCATCGGGCGACATCCACTTGATCCTGATATCGCCTGATCCGCCTCCCCCCGTGTCCCCCACCACGGCCACCTTCGTTGAAAGCCGTTCTCGCATCGAGTCTTCAAAGGCCTGAAGCGCATAATCTTTCGTTCTCTCAGGGCGTTTTCTCGGGCTTTTGCCCTCGACTCGGCGCATGAGCACATTCATAAGCGTTCTCTTATCGGCAAAACGGCGACTAGCGATATCCAGCGTGAGAAAGCGCCGCGAAAACCTCCCCCGGTGTTCAAGGATCAGAAGCTTTGCATCGGGTGGGAGCCCTGCGATCTTCTCGAATGTTTTTATTTGGCGTACACCGACCTTTAGTTTCTTCGCGAGTTCTGTTTGTGTGAGCGAGTGTTGTCGTCGATACCTGGCGATCGCCTCGCAGGTTCTCACAAAGAGCGAGACATCTTTCTTTTTTGACTGAAAAAGCCTCGTCGCTTCATCGAGCGATAGCTTCTTTTGGATAGTTGATTGGCTCATCATCACACTCGCTGATCATGCAAGGAGTTTGATCTTCTCTTGAGCTTAGCTTGAAAATAAATAAGGTGCAACTGTTGCACCTTTTGGAGGTCGATGCTAGTTTGTCCAGAATTTTATGTATATATTTTAATGGCTTATAAGATCTGTTCAACAAAAACTAGCTTGGGAGAATTCGAGGACTGTCCAAATGTTCGATTTTTGATCACTTCCTTTACAACGAAGTTCTAAGTCTCTGTGTTACATGGGGAATGAAATATAGTTTGTGAAATTTTCCTTTAAAGCAGATCGAATCCGCGCGGACTGCGCGATCATTGCATAGATAATCGAATACGACTTCTGAAAAGGGGCACTTTTCGGAAAGAAATGAGCAGAAATCGCGCCCACATGGCACTTAAAATTCTCTGTCGCATAAATCACTGATGTGATACAGTTAGATATAGAAAATCAATCTGTGATTATTTAGACATGACTTTGCATCTCAAAAATTTTTGGAAGAAGATTTTATGGACGATCAAACTGCGCCGTCAGTTTCCCCAGACAAAACGACGACCGTTAGAATTTATGAAAAAACCCAAAGGCAACTTGACGAAATGGCGCGTGACCAAAACGTCTCAAAAGCCGATCTTATTGGCGAAGCGGTCAAAGACTTCTCTCTCTCTTCGTCCGGTCTCTCGACCGACAAGGTCCGTGCCTTTAACCACCATTTGGCACAGATGAAAATGGTCTTCTTGGAGGCCGAGACCGAAAGAGCCCGCCTCTCAAGGGCGCATATATATAGTGAAGACGAATTCCAACGAAAGCTTCTCGCCCAAAAAGTCGAGCTCGAAAAAGAGACGCTCGCGACTCAGGGCGAAAACCGAGAGCTAAAATTTCAGCTCGAGCGCCTTCAAAGAGAAGTCTCCGCTTTAAAAGAGCTCAAAGAAAATAGTGAATCAGAGGCCAAGAGGCTCTCCCAGGCTCAAGCCAGCTTGCAAAGGACACTCGGACTACTCGAGCAGCGAAACGCAGACCTAGAGGCAAGGGTCGCAAGATATCCAGCTGATCTGAAGGAAAACGAAACCCTCAAAGACAAACTTCGAAGCCTAGAAATAGCCTACGGGAAGCTCGAAGCGCAGTATGAAATTTCAGAATCTCGACTTGCTGAGCAGAAAACTCAATTTGAAGAAAAAGTCGACATGCTCGTCAAAACTTCAAGAGCAGAAGTCGAACTTTTAAAGAGGGAGAAGGTGATTGCAGAGGGCCAAGTATGAGGGTGTTGTTCACAGCCTTCCCATGCCGATAACTGAAGCTACCTACCTAAAGCAGAATCGTAATAGCAATAAATTTGAGCACATAACGGTCTATATTTCCTTGCCATTGCCTTTTGAATACCTATAAGGTACTATTGTGACATCTTATATGTACTTACTAGACATGGAGGCTGTCTGCGGTTCGAATTTGATTCAAGAAAAAGCGAAGAAAATTTCACCAAGCATGGTTTAGATCGCGGATCAGATATTCGCATTATTTCTGTAAGACGTTCGAGACAAGAAGAGAGAAAAATCTATGAAAACCAGTAAAAAAGCTAGAAATGCAAAAGCGATTACTCCAGACGAGTTTGATCAGAAGTTTGAAAATAGTGAAGATGTGAGCGAACACGTGGACTGGGGTGATGCGCAAAAATTTATCAGTATCCCTATTCCTGTTTGGATGATCAACTCTTTAGATGAAGAAGCAAAGCGACTAGGTATTAATCGACAAGCGCTAATTAAAGTTTGGTTGGCTGATTGTATTGAACGGGTGAAAGGAAAAAAAGCCTCAGGACTATAAAGTGAACGATGTTGCATGCTGATCTATAAAATTTTTAAAAGCGTGGTTTGAGGAAGCTGTTACTTCCTCAAACCACTAACCCAACCCCTTACAGTACAAGGAGAAGAGCTGTGGAAAGCTTAGCGAATGACCCTGCATTTAGGCAAAGAAAGTATTACTGGCGGAAAAAAGGATTGAATGAGGAGGCGGCGATCGAGAAGGCACTTTCTCCGGTGAGAAAGACTAAGGGCGGGACTGAGATCACGCTTTTACCGAGGCCTGCTGCTACCAAGGCCGCTCCCATTTTTGATAAGACTCCTGCACCCAAATCCCCTAAAACGAGTTGGTGTCGATTTGACGCTAAGCCAGTTCTCCTCTCCCTTGTCTTCATTAGCTTTGTATCCCTTTGCTCTTATCTTTTGATTTCTTTTACGGCCAAGGCCCTGGGTGGTGACCTCACGGCTTGGCTGATGGCTTCTTTACTTGAGCTAGGCGCCATGACGCTTGCGGTTGTAAAGACGAAAAGTCTTTTACAAAACCTTGCATGCAAGTTGACCTCAGCTTTCCTTGTCTGCCTCACACTCTTTCTTCTTCACGGCGGACTTTCAGATTCTCACGAGCAGTCCTCACGTGAGGAATCTGCCTTACAGCAGCGGCTGACGAACCTCACAGAGATGAAAGCCTTGGTCAAAGGCCAGCTCGAAGCTTTACCTCACACGCACCTGACGCGCCGTCAGGTGCTTATCGATAAGCTGACAGT
The DNA here is from genome assembly GCA_044357055.1 of Oligoflexales bacterium. Classification (GTDB taxonomy): domain Bacteria; phylum Bdellovibrionota_B; class Oligoflexia; order Oligoflexales; family JBIKVD01; genus JBIKVD01. The sequence continues at coordinate 4,867 of JBIKVD010000490.1, forward strand.
CCTTGACCGCGACACCTCCCTTGCCGAGCCTCCTCCGCCACAGCCACAACTCCAGCAGCAGCAGCAGCAACAAGCGCAATTGATGGGAGGGCACAGCCGATGAGCAGCAGAAGCAGAAGCGCCGCACTAAAACTAAGACCAG
>JBIKVD010000316.1:0-4987 GCA_044357055.1 Oligoflexales bacterium
CGATGTGGGTGCGAGTTCCGATCGTGCGGTCGCTGGGGTCTGGAAAAGGTCTCCGGTGATGGACACCTTGATGACGTCATTAGCATAGAGGGCATTAGAAGTCGGACGGTTGCGATGGGATAGGTAGAAGGTGCTACTGTCATCAAGGTCAGCGACTGCTGACCAAAAATTGGTGCGGTAATGCTTTTTTTGCGGGTTGGAGAAGGTCGTGTCATCACGGTCCGGGATCCCATCGCTGTTGAAGCCGGTGTAATAAATCCAGCGGTGCTCTAGGTCCGCTTCTTTGCTGCTCTTGGCTAAGACAGGAAAACTTTCTGCAGCAGCCTTGGCGATGTCTATAACCAACACTTGGTAGTTACGCTGATCACCGATGCGTTCGCGGGCACGAACGGTGTTCTCCATGGCGTCTGGGACTTCATTGGCTTGATTTTCGATGAGGTCGGTGGAAACTGGGTCATAAGTTATGGTGTCATCAGAGATAAAATCCGTGGACAGCTCACGCTTAGGATCACTCGGGAAAGCCAGCAGGGCATTGCGAGTGGTATCAATATGCAGAGCGCGACGGGTCCGGTCGAGATCGCGAACATGATGTAACTCGCTGCTTGCCAAATCTGCAAAATTCAAGACTCCGATATACAGCTGACCGCTTTGATCCAGAATGTCTGGGACGGAGCAGGTCATGGCAAAGTAGGGATAGTCTTTGCGAACCACTGTGGCCAGCGGAACACAATTGTCTGCGAGTTCGAACTGTTTGGCGAGGATGGGTGCCGCGGGATTACTGACATCAAAAATTTGCAGGCTATTGGGTGCGTCCTCATCACCGCCATAAGTTGCTATCATCACAGATCCAGCGATATCCAAACTGCGCCCAAGTCTAGGGGTCGAGAGGGCGCCGACTTTGTCGCCTTCCGCCGAGATCGTGACAATGGAACCTTTGTTGTATTGTCTCTCCCCGTCGGCGTTTAAGACATAAAAATACTCCCCAGCCTCATGGGCCACCACGTCAATGGGCCAGGCAAATTGATCGCGCAGGGCCGGGAATTTATCGTCGCGTACGCAGCCGAGGATCACAAAGGTACAAAGCACAAGGAAGGCCATGGAACCGTGTCGCTGCTGGAACGCTTGGTTAGCGAATTCACGCGAGACAGTGGGTTCTGCTTCTCGTCCCGCTGTCGAAAATACCTGCGAGCCTCGTTGCTGTGAAATGGGAGCGTGAGTCATGCTTTGGTTCCCCGGTGTCATCGCTATAAGAGCTAACCCTCAGGATAGCGCCATTATAGCCGGCTTGGCTGAAATCTTATCTGTCTGAAATCAATGTCATACCACGACACGCCTTGATTCTGGCAACTTTAATCTTGAGTATCTACCACGCAGCTTGTTAAGTCATGACAAGCAAACGCAGCCCACAGAGGAGACTTACTATGGCGGCATCCTTCAATAGGGTCCAGATTCTTGGCAATTTAGGCGGTGACCCAGAACTCCGCTACACACAAAACCAGACCCCGGTCGTGACGATGAACATCGCAACTACCGATTATCGCCGCACTCCTGAGGGCGAGAAAACAGAAACCACGGAATGGCACCGCGTGGTGGTGTGGAGTAAGATGGCAGAAAACTGTGCGAAATTCCTGAAAAAAGGGCGCACCGTGTTTGTTGAGGGCCGTCTGCAGACGCGATCTTGGGCCGACAAGAACGGGGAAAAGCGCTACACGACTGAGGTGGTTGCACAGAACGTGCAATTTATCGGGGGTGCACGAAGCGCGGACCAAGATATGCCAGGCGCCGAGCATGATTATATGCCAACGCCTTCCTCAGCTGGAGGGGATATCGATTTTAACTCTTTGGATGATATTCCGTTTTGATGACGTCGTACTAGAAGCGCATCCCGAAGCCGCCCCAGAGCGTAAAAAACATATCAAACCCTGAGTCCGTACCCAAAAGTGTGTAGCTTCTTAGTTCGACTTTGACGTTGAAGTCCTCTAAGAAGTGATATTTTTGTCCAATGCCACCCATGAGAACAACATTCGTCTGACTTTCGACATCAGGACGACCCGCTTCGCCGTACTGATCTTTTTCGGTTACAGGATTTGCTCCCGCAGCGGCGGTGGCAGCGCCGGGGTTGGCTTCATTCACGACAGCAACTCGGGCGGGCTTACCGTTGCGAAGGGCGGTAGACTTTCGGTAATAGTCCGACATGGCAAGACCGCCACCGAAGTTGATGAACATATCAAAATAGCTGGTAGCTGTTCTGGCGAATAGTTGCTTGCCATACAGGGGGTTCCAGGTAGCGTAAGCTGTGACGAGCATTTTCATTTCGCGTATCGGTACATAGGCGGGACCCATATTCGCATTATTTGTGGGCGCTAGTAGCTCCTCGTCCGAAGTCGGATCCTCTAGCGCACATTCCTGTTTGACCCGGACCAGGGGGTCGTTATAGAAATTCTCGATACATTGTCGTTCGGATTTGTCGCTATTTGTGATGGCATAGCCCAGGTCTAATCCATAACCCCATTCTTCGCTGACATAATAAGTGCCACCGAGATGTAGCAAATAGGTGGTTACATAGGATTCGTTAAGGATAATGCCCAGATCTGGACCAACTAATTCAAATTTCTTCGTTTTAGGGAAGAGCTTGTTTTTAACCACATCTTTATCGGAGGTGGCGTTCTCGTAAGACTGGGCACTTGCTTCCAAAGTTACCAGCAGGGAACACAACAAGAGGCAATGCGCAAACCGACGTGCCGTTTTTCCAGTCAACATCTTTCCACCAATCCAGCCAATCTGAAACGAAGCTACACTAACCTATCGTGACTGGCGTGATGGAGAGAAGCACCCTACTCCAAAAATGATTCCACTGCGGAGGCAATGGTTTGGAGTTTACTTGCGGCTCGGTTTCTCGCTGCCACGAGATCACCAGATACCACGGTCTCCTTCAGAGAAAGGTAGAACTTAATCTTCGGTTCTGTCCCTGATGGACGAGCGCTGATTCTTGAGCCATCCGCCAGGTTAAATTGTAGCACGTTGGACTGGGGAAGTGTCAGCCTGTCGCCAGGAATCCTTTCGCCATCCTTGATGGACCAGGATTGGCTTGTTTGGAAATCTTTGCAGGAAAGTACGGGAATGTTCGCCAGTTCCCTCGGGGGATTTGCCCGTAGCTGAGACAAGGTATCGGCGATTTTCCGCGCCCCTTGTTCTCCTTCGAAGGTTCTCGTGATGAGGTGATCAAGATAGTAGCCGTGGCGAATGTGGAGGGCCTCGAGGGCTTGTCTCAGGGATTTGTTTTGGCTCTTGTAGTAAGCAACCATTTCACAGGCTAAAGCGCCGGCGCTGATCCCATCTTTATCACGGACAAAGTCGCCTGCTAGAAAACCATAGCTTTCTTCACCCCCGCATTCGTATTTCAGCGCCTTTTGTGCTGGCATTTTCTCAAAGCTAGCGATTTTGTCCGCAATCCACTTAAAACCGGTCAGGGTTTCGAAAATCTGGCAGCCGTAACTTGTGGCGATGGCGGTCTGCATTTCGGTCGTCACGATCGTTTTTATGACCACGCTGCGTTCGTTCAGCGCGCCGTGCTCTTGACGGGATGAAAGAAAGTAATCGATCAATAAGGAGCCCATCTCATTGCCATTGAAATGATCAATGCTGCCATCGGGATTCCGTGTAGCAATCGCCAGCCGATCTGCGTCGGGGTCGGTGGCTATTAAGACGTCGCCCTTGACCTTTATCAAAGTCTGAAGGCCCATGGCGAGGGCTTCCCGATCTTCTGGATTTGGTGAAGTAACCGTGGGAAAATTCCCGTCCGCCACAGCTTGCTCTGGGACGATATGAACGTCGTCGAAGCCAAAGGCTTGCAGCGCTTTGGTCATTGGGATAAGTCCCGCGCCATGCAGTGGCGTGTAAACAATGCGCAGCGGAGGACGAATATCGGGGTGCTGAGCCAGGGTTTTGACCTTTTCGATGTAGAGGCGATCGAGTTCTTCCCCCACAATTTCAATAAGCCCCTTTTGGACTCCTTGATCGAAGCTAAACCCTTCCTCGGGGCTTAGAGGTGTGGCTAAATATTTGGCCACGAGCGCCTCATCGTGTGGAGGAACGATTTGTCCCCCATCTTGCCAGTAGACTTTGTAGCCATTGTACTTGGGGGGGTTATGGCTTGCCGTCAGACAGATTCCCGCCTGACAGTGAAAGTGCCGCACCATAAAAGACAGCACGGGTACGGGCCGAAGCTCCTTGGTTATGTAGACTTTGATCCCTCTCGCTGCCAGAACCTGCGCAGCCTTCATTGCAAACTCATGGGAGCGATGGCGCGAGTCAAAGCTAATGGCGACGGATATGGGCTTGGCATTGCCGAAACATTCTTTCAGGTACGAGGCCAGCGCACTGGTAATGCGGGCGATGTTTTCGGGGTTCATGCGGTTAACTCCCGCCCCCATAACGCCTCGCATTCCCCCCGTGCCAAATTCCAGTTCGCGGTAAAAGCGGTCTTTCAATTCGGGTAAGTTGTCTTGCTTGATGAGCTCAGAAATTTCGCTGCGACTCGCAGCACTTATGGCAGGATTATCTAACCACAAGCGGGCGGCGACATGAGAGGGCTCTTGATGCATAAATTTCGTGCCTTTTGCAAAGGAATCATTACGTCAAAGTAGCGCTATGTTACTTGAAGAAAAGAGCCCTCACAAGCGCAATTGCCCGCCTCGTCAGAGCCTAATGAGGGGAAAAAAAGGTAAAAAGCGAGGTCTAGGTCTTTTACTCGACGGGATGATGAACGCGATCAAATAGCGTCATAAATTCGTTAACGTCCCTGGCTTGCAGCATGGACTGCGGACGCGTGAGGTACAAGGAAAGCGCCAAGTCTTGGAAACGGTGCGACTGGCGCGTAAAGCCTCCCACAAGCGGATGATATTCCTCAAGGTCGCTGGTCGGCAGATTGACGACGAGATTAGGAGCCACAAATTGCGAGCGGCGCGGGACAAAATGCTGGGGATCG
>JBIKVD010000317.1:0-4983 GCA_044357055.1 Oligoflexales bacterium
GTTTCAGTCGCGATATCATTCTTAAAATGCCAATCGTTTCTGCTGCCATGGATACAGTGACAGAATCAAAAGCTGCCATTGCTATGGCGCAATACGGCGGGCTAGGCATCATTCACAAGAATATGAGTATCGAAAGACAGGCGGCGGAGGTTCTAAGAGTCAAGAAGAGCGAATCTGGTTTGGTTTTAGATCCCATCACCGTGACTTCCACTCATACCGTTGGCGATGTCATCGACATTATGGAGGCCCATGAAATCTCTGGCCTGCCGGTGGTAGATCAAGGTGCCCTGGTAGGTATTATTACCGGCAGAGATATTCGTTTTGAACACGAACGCTCCAAACCCGTAAGCCAGGTTATGACTGCAAAAGTGGTGACAACTCCGGAAGGGACTTCTCCTGAGGAGGCGGTACGCATTCTGCACCGCTACCGAATCGAGAAACTGCCAGTGGTGGGTGCAAACGGCCAACTCCTAGGCATGTTCACCGTAAAGGATATTACCAAGAATAAAAGATTTCCAAATGCAACGAAGGATGGCAGCGGGCGTTTGGTGGCCGGTGCGGCGATTGGCGCTAGTGGTGATTATCTGACTCGTGCCGAAGCCCTGGTGGCTGCTGGAGTGGATGTTCTCATCGTCGACACTGCCCATGGGCACTCGCAAGGGGTGCTCAATGCCGTTCGGCAGATTGTCAGCACTTTCAAGGCGTCCCATGGCGTGCAGGTCGTGGGTGGCAATGTTGCCACCGCAGCGGCAACCAAGGCTCTCATTGAAGCCGGTGTTGATGCCGTGAAGGTGGGCATTGGGCCTGGTAGCATATGTACCACTAGGATTGTCGCCGGGGTTGGGGTGCCGCAGTTTACGGCGGTTGCCGATAGTGTGAAAGAAGCCAAAAAGCATGGCGTTCCTGTGATTGCTGATGGCGGTATTAAATTCAGCGGTGACGTCGTCAAGGCATTAGCGCTCGGCGCGGGTTCTGTGATGATAGGAAGCTTGTTCGCCGGGACCGACGAATCTCCAGGCGAAATGGTGATCTACCAAGGAAAGAGCTACAAAACCTATCGTGGTATGGGATCCATTGGAGCCATGAATGATGGCAGCAAGGATCGCTATTTTCAGGGAGATGTGCAGGAATCTCGTAAGTTTGTGCCCGAAGGAATCGAGGGAAGGGTGCCCTACCGTGGATCCTTGGCTGATAGCCTATATCAATTGGAGGGAGGTATCCGCTCCGCAATGGGTTACCTCGGGGCAGGGACGATGAAGGATTTGGTTGAACGCGCGCAATTTGTCAGAATCAGTCAAGCGGGTTTGAAGGAAAGTCACGCCCATGACGTGTATATCACGCGTGAAGCGCCGAACTATAAACTTGATTAGCAGCAACTCGATTCCCAGTAGATTCATTGGTAAGCCCTTGGCATTTAGGTTCCTCTTTGATTGAAAAGGCATAAAGGAAAAACATGACATCTCAAACACACCGCCGACCGACAGATGAAGGCATCCTGGTTGTGGATTATGGCTCACAATACACTCTGCTCATCGTGCGGCGTTTAAGGGAGTCTGGTATTTATGCCGAGCTCGTAAGTGCAGAGTCCAGTATGGCCCCTGAAGGTTTCAAGTGTTATGGGGTCATCCTATCAGGGGGGCCTGATTCGGTAGGGGAAGAACGATCTCGTCGCCTACCGTCGTGGGTACTCGGCAGCGGCTTACCTATACTTGGGATTTGTTATGGCATGCAACTACTCGCAGATGCCTTTGGCTTGTCAGTGCGTAGTGCTGCCAAGCGAGAATACGGGCGCGCAAAGGTCCTTTGGCGGCAAAACGTTCGATCCGAGATGGCTAAGCACTGGGTTGGGATCTTGCCCGAAGAAACCAATGTCTGGATGAGCCATGGCGATGACGTTGACTATAAGGCAGCGGGCGTTTTTGAGCTTATAGGAGAGTCTAGCGACGGGGTGGTGGCGGCCATTGTGCATGAAAGCAAGCCTATCTTTGGCCTCCAGTTTCATCCAGAAGTCACCCATACCGAATGTGGGGCTGAAATTCTTACGCATTTTGCCCACCAAGTTTGTTCGGCACCCCAGAACTGGCATGGATCAAGCATGATTGATCGGCTTATAGCCGGCATTCAGGAGCAGGTTGGCGATGGCAAGGTTTTGGTTGCTGTGTCTGGAGGGGTGGATTCTTCGGTGGCAAGTGTCCTATTGACGAAGGCCTTAGGAGCCGACAAGGTTACCCCCGTTTTTGTTGATACAGGTCTTCTCCGGCTTGGTGAAGTTCCTTGGGTTCAAGATCGGCTAAAAAAGGCTGGATTGCTGAACTTGACTACCATAGATGCAGGAGCAAGATTTCTAAAATTGTTGCAAGGCGAAGACGATCCAGAGCGCAAACGCAAAAAAATCGGTCATCAATTTATCCATGAATTTGAAAAATTTGCCGAAGGAAAAAAGTTTGAATTTCTGGGGCAGGGGACTTTATATCCCGATGTTATAGAATCTGCAGCCCATGGTCATGGCTCCAAAGTCATCAAGAGCCACCACAATGTGGGTGGCTTGCCCGATACGCTCAAGCTGCGATTGATAGAACCCTTTCGCTATCTTTTTAAGGACGAAGTGAGAGAAGTGGGTTTAGGTCTTGGATTAGATCCAGAGCTCATTCAGCGGCACCCCTTTCCTGGCCCTGGTCTCGCGGTTCGCATTATGGGAGACGTGACTCCAGAGAGGGTCAGGATTCTGCAAGAAGCCGATCATGTCTTTATCGAGGGCTTAAGAGAGGCTCAGCTCTACCATCATGCCTGGCAAGCCTTTGTGGTGTTCTTGCCCGTGCGTACCGTGGGAGTGATGGGCGACAACAGGACTTACCAAAACGTAGTGGCTTTGAGAGCTGTCACTGGTTCCGATGCCATGACCGCAGACGTGGCACATTTGCCGATGGATTTCTTGGTGAAGATGGCAGACAGAATCGTGCGCAAGGTTGATGGCATCAATCGCGTGGTCTATGACGTCACCAGTAAACCCCCGGCAACGATAGAATGGGAATAAGGCTTTCCCAAAAGCCTAGGGCCCCACGACCTTAATTTTATCCATGGCGCTATCCAAGGCGGTGTAGAGCATGTCTTGCATGGTGTAGGCGTCGTACCTGCAATAGCGTTCAGCCCGCTCTGCACTGGCTCCAGTCAAGTATCGGATCGCACCGGATTTATCCGTCACTTGAACTTCAGCAAATACGCTACAAGCACGATCTGGTGCCTGAAGAATGGCAGCATCGCTATAGCGGTGCGAGAAGATCCGGCGTACTTCAATCGTGTAATTGGCAGTGGTTTCATCCACAGTCAGCCCCTTCATTTTCTCAAGTAGAACGAGAGGCATATAACTATTTGCGGCACTCGTCAGAAGCTCAGCGACGGCAGCATTTGCGGGTGCCACTGCCTCTGGCGCGTCTGTCATGCTATAGCCGCCTGGAGTCGCCGCATCAAAGTGAACCCAATTGGCGACAACAAGATTTGCTGAGGCGATCCCTTGATAGTGAAAGAGACTGTCATGATAATCAACAGCTCTGGACTGAGAGTCTTGTGGGGTATTTTGAGCACAAGCGGCAAAGAATACTGCACTGCTAAACAGGGCAATCATTGCGATCTTCCATTGGGGAAGAGTGCTTAACGAAGATTTCATGGTTATCAATCCTTTGAAATGGTTTGCGGAGTTCTACCGATGGTCGCACAATCGAAAGATTTAGAGGAAGATTGGGACTTCGTCAATGAAAAATGACTTACTCGCTTCTAAGACAGAGGCTTAGTAGACTTTCGCAATTCTATAGATCTTGAAGAACAAGCTCTCTGGATTCTAGGGATTGTTCCTTAAGGAAACTTTGGCTGTAGAGTTTATTGATCGCACGTTCTCCACCGTCACAGAGGAAGCTGACGATATTTTTCCCCGGTCCGTATTTTAGCGCCGCTCGCACCGCGCCTGCCAAGTTGAGCGCCGCAGACATGCCCAGATAAATTCCGTCATGATCTCGGATGTGATAGGCGACGTTTACTAAAGACTGGTCGGGGACGGTAAAGGCTTCATCGATCCGTGCGGTGCGAAAGTTTTCTACGAGTCGCATGATCCCAATGCCTTCTGCAATCGTGCTTCCTTGCGCCACGAAGTTTCCTTGATGAAAAAACGAGCAAAGACCAGAGCCTTGGGGATCGACGAGGACGATTTTGGTACTTGGGGATCTTTCTTTAAAAAATCTAGAGACGCCCGCTATGGTTCCCCCGGTCCCAGCAGCGCTGACAACGGCGTCCACCTTGCCATCTAATTGAGCATAGATTTCGGGTCCTGTCCCCGTATAGTGGGCTTTGCTGTTGCTTAAATTATCGAACTGGTTAGCCCACCAGTGCTTAGGATCCCCCTGAGCAATCTTTTTCGCAGTGTGGAAAAAGTGGTCGGGATTCGTGAAGGGTACCACATCGACAAGATGTACCGTGGCTCCATAATATCGTAGGAGCTTTTCCTTTTCTGGGTCTTGTCCCTTAGGCATGGCGATAATGACTTTATAACCCAGGGCTTTTGCTACCATGCTTAAGCCAATACCGGTGTTCCCGGCCGTGCCCTCCACGATGGTCATGCCCGGTCTCAGGGCGCCAGATGCCTCTGCATCCCGGATCATCTGTAAAGCCGCTCGATCCTTTACAGAACCGCCAGGGTTGCGATTTTCGCATTTAAGATAGATATTGGACCCTGTCAGTTTGCTAAGTGAGCCTACCCGCAGAAGTGGGGTGTTGCCAATGAGCTCGAGCACGGAATCTATTTTGGCGACTACGGTTTTGGCGTTTTCAATCATTGCCGTGCTTTCTTCTTGGATGGCGCAAAATTTTTGTGGCTAGGATTTGAGAATAAATGGAATTTGCTGAGGATGTCCAGATGTCTTTTAACAGCTCCTTATATGAACGCAAGTACAAGCAACCCCTACCTCGGATTGCCTTAAGGCAAAGTCATCAGTT
>JBIKVD010000319.1:0-4978 GCA_044357055.1 Oligoflexales bacterium
TTCCATCCCGATCGCAACCCAGGCGACGCTTCAGCAGAGGAGAAATTTAAAGAGGCTTCGGAGGCCTACGAAGTTTTATCCAATGCAGAAAAACGTCAGCTTTACGATCGTTTCGGTCACGCGGGTCTGTCCGGTGCCGGACACCATGGATTTCATGACGTCAATGATATCTTTTCTAGCTTTGGCAGTATTTTTGACGAGTTTTTTGGCTTTGGGGGCGGAGGAGGCCGAAGGTCTGGTCGTGCTGGACGGGACATGCGCTATGACCTTTCCATCACTTTGAAGGATGCCTTGCAGGGGGCCAGTCAGAATATCGAATTTCAAAGACCTTGCGCTTGCGAAGCCTGTGCGGGAACAGGGGCTAGGTCTCCCAGCGACAAGAAGACCTGCGATACCTGTGGAGGTGTAGGCCAAGTGAGGCGCACACAGGGATTTTTTAGTGTGCAGACCGCCTGCCCCACCTGTCGGGGAGAAGGCAGTGTGATCGTCCATCCTTGTGGCTCCTGTAAAGGAAAGGGCCAGACCCTGCAAAATAAGACGCTCACGGTCAAAATACCCGCCGGTGTGGACAGTGGCATGCAACTTCGCCTGAGCGGCGAGGGTGAAGCAGGAGCCGGCGGAGGCCAGCCCGGTGATCTTTATGTGGTGATAGAAGTCGAAGAAAGTGAGAATTGGTACCGAGAAGAAAGCAATCTAGTCCTTAAACACCCTATAAGTATGACCCAAGCAGCTCTGGGCTGCAAAATCGAAGTCGAAGCTCCTTTAGGTCCCGAATCGATTGAAGTCAAGGCAGGGACTCAATATGGCCATCGGATTGTCTTAGCCAGCAAGGGCTTCCCTAGTCTACGGGGTCGAGGAAAGGGCGACTTGATCATTGAACTGCTGGTCTTTATCCCCAAGCGCTTGCACAAGGAACAACGGGAACTTCTCGAGAAACTGGCAGAGAGTATGGACGAACATCATCAGTCAACGTCCAGTGGGGGTTTCTTTCAGCGTCTTTTTCAACAGGATTGAAACCCCGCCGGTAATTCTGCACCTGCTAGCTGGGTGCTTGTGGCCTATTGCAAATATCCGTGCAAAAATCCGACCTTTCCATCTCCCTGATCACGCGAATATGGGCTATTCTAAAAGACCACCTCTGTTCGTCATTATAAATGGCGAAACCAAAGATCTTTTCATCGACGCGGAGAAAAACCATGCTGCCTATCTTAAGTTATCTGGGCCCCATCTTATGGATCATCCTCATTTCCTTCAGCTGTAAAGCCATCCGTACTCAACCTGGGAGTGTCCTGCAGCAACAATCCGCCGGGATTTCCTGCGGTCCAAATAGTATTACGTGGGATCCCTCGGATACTAACATCCGTCTATTTGACTCCCCTGATTTTCCCGCAGGTTTTGATCGCATTCGCCTAGCGACGCTCAAAAATGGTCCCTTGCAACTTCAATTTGTCATCCAAGATCCTCAAGTTCAAGAAGGCGGGACCAAGATCGTAGGTCGGGCGCCTTTCGGAGCAAGGCTCCTAAGTGCGCGCATGGACGGTGTGGCTCAGGGTAAGAATCTTCTCTTTGAAAATCGACCGGACTCAAGTTCAGCTCTGTATGCCAAGAAAACCCACTGGGGTCGGCCCGATGCTCAGGGGATCCAGAAGTTCGTCGTGTTAGGCGGAGTGGAGAGCGCCTTTCCAAACCAAGAGCATGGTTTGCATGCAAGCGAATTTTGGGATTTCGAAGCCTTTTGCGTCCAGGATTCCCCGTCCTTTAAGGCCACTTATGGCCGCGGAACCTCTCGCGAACTTGCCGTCCAGACGACCTTAAATCCAGGTTTCTGGAGGCAGAGATTGCACTGCGGTTCCCAAGAGTATTGCACGCGGATGTTTTACACCAATGTCATGATTCCGGCGGGCAAAGAGGGCTCCCCCCATCGCATAGAAGTGCTGGCACCTCCAAACTTTCGCGCCGTGGTCCACTCGTCCTCGCGCAACTGGGGTGAGACGCAATCCGGGGATATTCTCGCTATGGAGGCAAATCAGAACCTGGCAGACCAGTTGTATGGTGCCGCCCCGAAGTGGAATCCAGGCTTTGGCTGGGAAACACCTAATTCACGGGATGGGGGGCTAGGTTTCTTTCTCGAACATCAGCAAGACCCAGCGCAGAAAGTCACGGACGAGTTCGGCTTTAAGAACTTAGATCTCGGCTATCAAATCATCCTGCGCTCCACGGCCGGGTACTACCCCAAATTCTTCTGCGACCCCAAGGAAACTCCGGGAGTCTCTCCCGACTATAAATTAGCGTACTGCGAGATGTGGTTTAGTCCCAACGCGCGAAATTTCTGGAGCCCCTCCTTTGGCTTGGCCAATTGGAACCAGCACGCGGTCGATTTCTACCCCAGCGGACTATAAAACGTAAAAAGCCGATGAGCAGGGGCCCATCGGCTTTTGGAATGGATTTATGGACTAGTATTTGTAGTCGTTATTTTTGTAGGGGCCTTCAACCTTAACGTTGATGTAGGAAGCCTGGGCAGTCGTGAGTTGGGTAATCACGCCACCGAAGCCGCGCACCATATTGTAAGCAACTTCTTCATCAAGCTTTTTGGGCAGCACGGTCAAAGTCACCTTTTCCGATTTTTTATCGGCAAACTTTCGTTCATAGAGATGCATTTGCGCCAGCACTTGGTTGGTGAAGGAACCGTCCATGATACGTGAAGGATGGCCCGTAGCGTTGCCAAGATTGACTAAGCGGCCTTCAGAAAGAAGGATAAGATAATCGTTCGGGTTTTTTGGGTTGCGCTGCAATTTGTGCACTTGCGGTTTGATTTCAAGCCATTCGAATTTCTCACGCAAAAACTTGGTATCAATTTCATTATCAAAGTGACCAATGTTACAGACAACAGCGCCCGCTTTAATGTGGGTCAGCATGTATTTGTCACAGACATTGATATTGCCAGTGGTGGTAACCAAAAGATCGATGGTTTGCATCAGTGCTTTATCGATGCAAGATTCAGTGCCTGTGTTTTTGCCATCAATATAAGGTGACACAACTTCGTACCCATCCATGCAAGCCTGCATAGCGCAAATAGGATCGATCTCCGTCACCTTAACGATCATGCCTTCCTGCCGCAAGCTTTGCGCAGAGCCTTTGCCAACATCACCGTAGCCAATGACCATGGCTTTCTTGCCAGCTAACAACATATCCGTACCGCGTTTAATCGCATCGTTTAAGCTGTGACGGCAACCGTACTTGTTATCATTCTTTGATTTGGTGACAGAATCGTTCACATTGATAGCAGGAACCTTGAGCTCGCCCTTCGTGAGCATTTCTTGTAAGCGATGGACCCCTGTGGTGGTTTCTTCGGTAATCCCATGGATCTTATCAAACATGGCGGGATACTTATTATGGACCATTTCGGTCAAATCTCCACCATCATCCAAGAGCATATTGGCATCCCAAGGTTTGCCATCTTTCAAAATAGTCTGCTCGATACACCACATTCCCTCTTCGTTGGTTTGCCCTTTCCAAGCATAAACCGCCACGCCAGCTTTCGCCATGGCTGCCGCAGCATGATCTTGCGTTGAAAAGATATTGCAGGAAGACCAGCGGACTTCTGCCCCTAAATCCATCAAAGTTTCGATCAAGACCGCTGTTTGAATCGTCATGTGAATACAGCCGATGATCTTGGCGCCTTTGAGGGGCTTTTCTTTACCATACTTATGGCGAAGCGCCATAAGCGCTGGCATCTCCTGTTCAGCGAGTTGGATTTCACGCCGACCGAAATCTGCCAATTGAATGTCTGCTACCTTGTAATCTTGCTTTGACATAAATATCTCCTATGTTAATGCCAAATTCTTGAACTCTTTATTTTTCTGCAAGACTTTTAACTGGATTTGAAAGCCATTTTTCAAACCAAGATATAAGCTTTGCACGACAGCAAAATCCCATTCTGCACCCCAAAGGTCTAACTCCTCCGGATCAAAACCAAGCCAGAGATCGCCGCAAACCTCTTTGGTCCAAGCTTGACTGTGGGCACAAAGATCTGCAATGAGCAGATAGCCACCCGGCAGCAAGAGTTGACTGAGACGTTGAAACACCGCCTCCGGCGACGGGGTGTGATGTAAAACCATGTTGAGAACAATGGCGTGAAACTCGGCTTGTGGACGGACGAACGACTCGAGGGAATTCCTAATAAACTGAATCTGCGAGGTTTTGCCGACCATCTCATTTTGCGCCAACCCCAGCATCTCTTCCGAACTGTCTAGAGCAACCACGTGTGCAAATCGCTGGCTTAGTTCTGCGAGAAACAAGCCCTGCCCGGGACCGACTTCCATAACCTTCGAGGCTCGGTCTAGGTTCATCATATCTAGCAATTGGCGCATATTGCCTAGGTACTGGCTAAGATCACAAAGTTGGCCATGCCGCTCGGAGAATTCCTTGGCATGTTTGGCAAAAAACAACTGACTACGCTGGGACCGTTCTTTATGGACAGCTTCTATGCGCGCCCGCCATTCATCAGCTAAGGGCAAGGAATCCACGGCTGAAAAGAGGCTACGGATTAATGGATAGAATTGAGTCTGTTCAGAGATGAGCGGACGACGATAAAAGATGGAATTGCCTTGGCGGCGAGATTCTAGCAGTCCCGCGGTGGCAAGAATTTTCAGGTGATGACTCATCCCGGGTTGGGCCATAGAGAAAATAAAGGCCAGCTCCACAACCCCGTAAGTATCTTTTCTAACGACCCGTAAGATGTCTAGACGCAGACCATCCCCAGCTGCCTTGCACAACGCGGCAAGACGCTCTTGCCCGTCTCTAGGCATGGTGTGTTGCTCAATCTCCCTTGAGACTTCTAACATTGGCTAAAGGCTCCGCTTTTAAGGCTCATGTTCCCGATCCTAGCAATCCTATCGGCAGATAGCAATTCTATATTAGAATTTTTTTATATACAAAATCGTGAATATATATTTATTATTTAAATTAGCATCTTAGA
>JBIKVD010000320.1:0-4964 GCA_044357055.1 Oligoflexales bacterium
AGATCGCTCGCACGGCGAATGGACATTGCTGCCCCAAGGGCTTTTGGCAGGTGAGAGGCAATGGTGCTGGTTTGCGGTGGAATGAAGAGAGGCACGCTGCCGAACACTTTGTGTCGGCCGCCAGATATGGGGTCCTCGCTGGAAGCTGTCAATGACAACATCAAGTCATAAATTGGATTGATCCCGGGCACCTTCTTCGCCCTCTGCACAAAAAAGGCACCGCTTCGGTAGTGGAGAAAGGCCATATCGGTATGATGAGTGACTAACCCGAGTACTGCATTTCCTTCGTGGCCGCTGCTCCCGATCGTATAGTAGCTTTCATTTCTTTCTTTGAGTAGGCGCGCGGCAAAATCTACGTGGCGACTGATCAATTGGGATTCAAAAAGGTCGAGTATTTGAGAATGACTAAGGCCTGAGCTCCCCAGGTTTAGGGAAACCGTGGGTTCTGGGAGATTTTTAGACAATACACGAGAGACGAAATTTTGATCAACAATTTCTGCACGAGTCATCATAGATTTGCACAGCTCTTTGGTTCAGGTGGTACGGCTAGTATATTCCCCATTCGCTCGGGAATCCAGTATGGAGGAGTCTCCAACGGTTGGCGAACTAAGTTCCGAGCCAGCAAAAAAACAGACAAAAGATCTAGGCTAACGTGCTGAATATTTTGTATTCTTTCCATTTCCCTCAAGTGCCAGCCAGGCGCTCCGACCTATATCCTGTGAGGAATGGGTCGGATGATGGAAAGCTCCTTCAAATTTGCTTCTCTTTCAGCTTTGGTATTGCTGGGCATGACCATGCAAAGCTGCTGGGTAGGCGATACGTTTTGTCGAGGCATGAATCAAGTTGTTTCCAGTTGTAAGGAGGAGGATAAGTCAGCGGGAGGTCAAGCTCTTTCGGATTCCCTGAACCCCACATCGGGTGTGCAACCGGAGACCGCTGGCAACTACGAAGTAGGTGCTCCTCCCTATCAAACTATTGTCACAACTCAGGCAGGTTCGGGGTTTGCGCTCACGCGATTGACGCCGGAGCAACTTTCACTCTCATTGGACCAAGCTTTGGGATGGAACGAAACACGCTACTACAACTCCTACTTGGGTCGGGAAGATGACTATCTTCAAGATATTTTCGGTGTTTCACTTGGGGGCATTGACTTTAGAACAACTTCGTTTCGTGATCCCTCAACGAAGGCGCAATCTTTGTTGGTGGCGCGAATCTTGGCATGGACCGTTGCAAAACAAGTGGTCTATCAGGATGCCTTTCTGGATCCCGGCAATCCAAGGGTCTTTACCGAATGTGACGTGCTTTCCGCAAGACCAGGGTCGGCGGCTTTTGACCAACAAGTGGGTCAATTATTTTGGCGACTTTACTCTCGCCCCGCTAGTGCTAGCGAAATAGCTGCGGTTGCTCAAGCCTTTGCAACCACCGTGCTACATGAAGGGGATTGGCCGCCGGCCGGTTGGATTACGGTTCTGTATGCAATGCTATCAAGTCAGGAGTTTTGGCACCATTGAGAGATGATCGCAAAACAAGAGTTCCTTTGACCCGTCGCGAATGGCTGCGCCTTGCTGCGGCCAGCGCTTCGCTTCCCTTCGGACTGAGTCCTTGGCCCTTCGGTTTGAGCCTTCGTCAGTCCGATGTAGCGTTTGGTCAAGGCTCCAGCCCTCATCGTCTACTGCAAATCTTTCTCAATGGCGGCTGGGATGGAGCTCTTTCCACCGATCCTGCCACCGGGGCAAAAGCGGTGCTAAACCGCTACGATCGCTCCTACTGGGACACGGGCTACAGTGGATACTTTGGTACCAATGGGACTCAGGTGGGTGGAGGCATCAATCCTGACTTGCTGATTGGTTATGGTCTTTTACCTGCCCTAAATGCTTTTCGGTCCTTACCGACAGCGTTCATTAACGGTATATTTATGGAAGTTACCGCTCACGAGTTAGCGGTTAACTATATGTATACGGGACAGCTGAGTCTCTCGCGCTCCAGGGAATATCCAGCGTTTATGGCACTCATGGCGGATCAGGCCACGAGTTTTCCTGCCCATATTCTCCTGGGCGGCCCCATGCCGCTTGGCAGCACTAGGGATACGCATCCCCCCCTGCAGGCCCTCGATAGTGACTTATTGAATATGATGATGGCAGGACCTAAATTTCAAGAGGACCCAGGAGATCTATTATTAACAGCTGAAAGCATCACAGCAGCTGATCAGTTGATAACTACTTTGAACCAGGGCTTTCTTAATCGACTGGGAACTCAGAGCCAGCAAAGTATCTCCGCTTGGACGAATGCCGAGCAAGGTTTGCCAGAATTTTACGCCAAGAATTATCATCTCCAGATGAATGTGGATCCCCTTGCATCCGACTATGGTTTTTCACTAGCAGACAAGGGCAGCTTAGAAGCAAAAACAGCGGCTGGTTTTTTAGCCGTCAAAAGTGGAATCAGCCGGTTTATAACCGTAACCATGGATGGTTTTGATACGCATCAAAATCACTCTTCGCTGCATTTGCCATTGATGAATCGCGTGGCTCTAGCCTTGAATCGTCTGGTGACGGATCTGGTGACGACTCCTGACACCCATCCCGGAGCTCAGCCAGGCGACACCCTAGCCGACAACACCACTATTCTCATCATGACAGATTTTAATAGAACCCCGATGTATAATCAGCAAGGTGGAACCGATCATTGGACTACAAGCAATGCAATCTTGATGGGTCGCGGGGTGCGAGCAAACACAACCTATGGTAGCACCGACCAAGAGGGTTTTGCCTTAAACAGGACCGGTAGCTCTCGCATTCAAAGCTCAACGGATGCAGGGGTTTTGCTTCCCAATCATCTAGCTGCCGCCCTTCTGAAGCATTTTGGATTTGCCTCTCTCTCTCAATCTATCAGCAGTGAGGACATCCATGATGAACTCTTTGCTTAGAGCGTCCCACAGTCTACGTTTCCTATCCTTGGCCCTTGCTTTTATAGCCCTGTCTATCCCGACAGCATGGTCGCAAGCAAGTGACGAGATCAGTCAGTTCCGCTTTCTGTCTTTAGCGCTTCGCGACCACGTTCCAAGTTTGGAAGAAGCGATGGAGTTCCACAATGGTGAAAAAACCTTGGACCAATTTTTAGAACTTTGGTTTGCGAGCCCCGCGCATCAAAAGCGGATTGCCCGTTATTTTAACGACAAGTTTGGCATGGACAAATACTTCTTCATTTCTCCAGAAACTCACGACTTGATTTTGTCGCGCTACGGCCTCATCAATGGGACTCCCACCTGGTCGGAGGATATTCCGGCCGATTTGCAGGCTCAGAACCTTAATAATGTCTACTATTTGCCAAACTTCACCAAGTCGACTTGTGGAAATGTGGTGAGCGCAAATGCCTGGTGGAGCGATACGCCCATTCAAATCTGTGAAAGTGCCGTTACCGACGATTCTTTGGACGTTTCTATTTTCGCTATTGGAGCATCAGATCGATATCTTGACTTTCATGATGGACAGTCATCGCGTTCCGCCCAGATTCCACTCGCTAGCTACACCCGGGCTGGTCTTGCTGAGGCGATGGAAGACGCCATGAATGCCACCGGATCATCTGATCTGTTCACGGTTAGTTGGTCGGACAGCCAGGATCGTTTTACCATAGCTTCCGATGGGGTGAGCTTATCCCTACTTTTTTCTTCTGGCCCCAACGCAGCTAATACCATTGGCGACAAGATCTCATTTTGGACGGGTGGAGATTACACGGGATCCTTGGCCTATACCGGCTGGAGTCTCTATCCCAATGTTCGCTGCTCTAACACGGGATCTCAAGGGATGGCGCATCCAGATTGCGGTTGCGGTAAAGAACAGTTCTTATGCTATCCCCTTAATGATAAAGGCAAAGTCATCAACGCAGTGGGTCTGGAGTTCCAAAATCGCGCCTTGTTCGCCTATAATCAGAATCGCCCATGGCTTGATGTCTTTGGTGGAGACCTTTTTTATGGCAATCGTTGGCTCTATCACCACTATCTGTACCAACAAGATTTTACGTGGTCCAGTCGCACGCCACCTCCTGCCGTCTTAGCTTCTATAAAAGCCATGCCTTTGGATAGCATGAGCCTGGTTCCGATGCCGAGCCATTCCTATTCCGACTCTAGTGCCAACGGCGTGGAAAGAGCAGGAGTTGTCACCGCGCCGGGCTTTCTTCGCCGGTTCAATAATTTTCGCTCAAGAATCCGCGCCCTAACCGAACGTTTGCTTTGTAAGGATGTAGACGCCACCTTGAATATCGATGGTTACGATACCTTTAATAATCCCAATTTTGGTCCTGGCAGCCCGGTACGAGCTCACGGTGAAAAAGCTGCTTGTGCCTCCTGCCACTACAGCCTGGATAATTTTGGGGCGACGATTATCATGTGGGGTGATGGGAGTGATGGATTTTTTTCTCCCTGGGCTTATGGACAGCGCTCTCAATTGGGACACGTTTTTGGCGAGGATGGCACTGGACCGAGATTCTTGATCGAACAGTACCTAGCGCAAAACGAATTTCGTGAATGCATGGCCAAGTCGCTGTGGGAGGATTTTAGCGGTAGACCTTTCTCAACGCTTGCCGCGGATGTTAGGGCAACCTTCATAGCTGCTGCCAATGATGGCCCAAAATCCACCATCCAAGCCATTCTTGGATCTGCGGAGTTTAGGCTTACCCGATACTCTCAGCCTGTTGTCAGCACGACTAATGTGGCCACGGAGTATAGCTTTGCCAGTGATGTGGCACCGATCCTTGCGGCCAAGTGTGGCCCTTGCCATTCAGGAGCAGGCGGACAGACCCGATACGTTGACAATGAGGCTAATTTCAAAAGTGCGCCAGCAAACCGCATTATGGATGGGACCATGCCACCCCCCGGAGGGTCTCCTCTCACAAGTGCAGAAGCCAATATTCTCTATCACTTTCTGCAACAAGAATAGGTGGCACTCGACGTACTCTTTACTTGAGAATTT
>JBIKVD010000057.1:0-15742 GCA_044357055.1 Oligoflexales bacterium
GAGGAGTTATAGCGGAGTCGCCAGCCGCACCTTTTCGGAACTGGCTAAGCAAGATATTGAAATAATAATGATTTCTACCTCAGAGATTAAGATTTCATGCGTCATTCACGCGCAAAAAGGCCCGGCAGCTGTCCAGTCCTTACATCAGCTATTCCTTTCTTGAGTTGCGTCTAAATGGCGCTACGTCAGGCGGCTTTTTGTCGGCAGGGTTCCGATTTTACTTGCCTATCTTCAAGGCCTTCCTTATAGTCCTCCATCTCATCTGCGTTGATTGGCGTGGTGAGATGGTTTTATCGAGTGTGAGTTCTTGTAGTTTATCTCAAACCGTTGCGAATCTATTTGAGAACGAGAGCGGTTTTTTATTGGTAGTGAGAGGGTTAAATCATGGCAGTTCCTAAGTTTAGGATTTCCCGTTCTAAGAGAAATTCTCGTCGCGCTCATGACTTTTTGGAGACTCCTGGAGTGTCCTTGTGCAAGACGAGCGGAGAGATTAAGCAGCCCCATTGTATCGGTCCAACTGGATATTACAAAGGGCGCCTCGTGGATCGCAAGCTAGCCCGCAAGCACCAAGCGGCCACTGGTGTCACCCAGGACTTCGAAGCTTAATTCCAGTAGGATTCTAACGAAGTCTTATTTCCTATTTCTTTGGCTTAGGGCTTATATTTCCTGGCTATTGTTCGCTCGCGTCTTTTGACCCTGGCTTTCAGCCAGGACTTTCCAGCACATGCCTGCAATCCTGTTGCCTGTCTGTAAGTCTAGACATTTATCGGATGAGTGTCGGCTTGCTAGCTTAAGCCAGGGCTGATCAAACTTACATTCCTAACGATATAGACCTTGCGCCATCTGGATCACAGTACCAGTCACAGCCACCTCAGTCACTGTCCTGCGCATCTTCGCGAATCCCAGCGCGGAAGCCGCTCGAGTTATAGTCTTGTTCTCGATATAGACATAGAGACTCCATCGCGCTTTTGTTATGCTTTATTAGGCCTATATCGATTGAAAAAGGAATTGGGAATGTTGACTTTTCACCTTCCAGATGGATCACGCAGAGAGTTTCCGGGCCCGGTTTCGGGGGCGGACATTGCTGGCAGTATTGGAGCGGGGCTCAAACGAGCAGCACTTGCCATGAAAGTCAATGACGTGGTCTTAGACTTGTCCACGGTTTTGGATAGCGATGCCAAGATTGAAATCGTCACCGTAAAAACGCCTGAGAGTTTGGATGTTATTCGTCACTCAACGGCTCATGTGCTCGCTAAAGCGGTGCAGCGCCTCTGGCCTGGAACGCAAATCACCATCGGTCCGGTGATAAAAGATGGCTTCTACTATGATTTTTCTTTTCCCGAAGGTGTGAAACTCTCTGATCAAGATTTCCCTAAGATCGAAGCGGAAATGCGCGCGCTTATCAAAGCGGACGAGGTTTTTCAAAGAGAGGTCTTAAAACGCAGCGCTGCTGTTCAGCATTTCACTGGGCTGGGCGAGCATTTTAAGGTTGAAATCATCAAAGACCTCCCCGAGTCTGAGGATATTTCTGTTTATCACTTAAAGGAATGGCAGGACCTGTGCCGGGGACCGCATGTTCCCTCAACGGGAAAACTGGGGCACTTTCGTTTGATGTCCTTGGCGGGAGCCTACTGGCGAGGGGACGAAAAGAACCCGCAGTTAACACGCATTTATGCAACGGCCTGGCAGACAGATGAGGACCTTAAACTCTACTTGGCGCGATTAGAAGAAGCCAAGCGCAGGGACCACCGTGTTCTCGGCAAGCAGCTAGACCTTTTTAGCTTTCACGAAGAGACGCCGGCCAATGCCTTTTTCCATCCGAATGGCGCCTTGTTGTATAATCAGCTCGTGCAATATATGCGCGGCGTGAATGAGCGCTACGGTTTTCGCGAGGTCGGAACCCCGTTAATCATGAACGTCGACCTGTGGCATCGCAGTGGGCATTATCAAAACTATGCCGAAAATATGTATTTCACGAAAGTGGACGACCATGAGGCTGCCGTCAAGCCGATGAACTGCCCGGGGCATTGTCTTATCTACAAGAATAAGCGTCACAGTTATCGTGAGCTTCCCGTGCGGGTGAGCGAATTCGGTCGGGTGCATCGCCACGAACGCAGCGGCGTCACCCATGGTCTCTTTCGCGTGCGGACTTTTGTGCAAGATGATGCTCATGTCTTTTGTCGTGTGGATCAGGTTGCGGACGAGATCCGGCGGATTTTACGGCAAATTGATGAAGTCTATAGCACTTTGGGCTTTAAGAACTACCGTCTCGAATTATCAACCCGTCCGGCAAAATCCATTGGCTCAGATGCCATGTGGGAGCTGGCAGAAAACACGCTGCAAAGCGTCCTCGATGATAGTGGCCGCACCTACAAAATAAATCCCGGTGACGGCGCCTTTTATGGACCGAAAATCGATTTTCATTTGGTCGACAGCTTGGAGCGCACCTGGCAGTGCGGTACCGTGCAGTTGGATTTCTCCATGCCCGAACGTTTTGAGCTCGAATACCAGGGCGATGATGATAAGGCGCATCAGCCCGTGATGATCCATCGTGCGGTTCTCGGTAGCTTGGAGCGCTTTTTGGGGATTTTTATCGAAAATACTGCCGGGCATTTTCCCTTGTGGATTGCCTTCGAACAAATTCGGGTGGTGGCCATCTCTGACAAGCACATTGCATACGGCGAGCAATTGACCGATGCCCTGCGCATGGCAGGTTTGCGTGTGCAATTGGATCAACGAAATGAACGCCTGAACTACAAGATAAGGGACGCTCAGATGATGAAGATTCCTTTTATGCTGGTCATTGGGGATCAGGAAATGGAATCAGAAACCGTGAGTCCGCGCCAATCGGACGGGACTCAATTGGAGAAAATGTCTGTGTCTGCCTTTATTACCTTGGTCAAGGAAAAGATTGCGCAGTATCAGTGATCGAGCGCGGCATACGCTAGGTTTTCTCGCTGCCCACCTTCAAGGTTCCCGTCAACTATCGTAAAATTTCGTCCATAAGGGATTATCATTCGTGAAAACCGTGCAAGCAAATTTTGACATTCCGGCAATGGAACGTGAGATTCTCAATCTTTGGCAGGATAAGGATATTTTTGCCAAATCGAACGCTATGCGTGCAGGCGCGAAGGAATATGCCTTCTATGATGGACCTCCCTTCGCCAATGGCTTGCCTCATTACGGCCACCTCTTAGCAAATACCATTAAGGATTGTGTCCCGCGCTACTGGAGCATGCGTGGCTACTACGTGGATCGCCGCTTCGGCTGGGATTGTCACGGCGTGCCGGTCGAATACGAGATCGAAAAGCAGCATAAGTTAGGTGGACATGCCGACGTCGTGGCGATGGGCATTGGCAAATTTAACGAACTTTGCCGTAGTTCCGTCCAACACTACACTGAGGAATGGCAGAAAACGATTACGCGACTAGGCCGCTGGGTTGATTGGGATCGGCAGTACCATACCATGGACCCGGAGTTTATGGAGTCCGTCTGGTGGGTGTTCTCGGAACTTGCCAGGAAAGGTCTTGTTTATCGAGATTATAAAGTCGTGCCTTATTCGCCACGCATAGCCACAGTGCTTTCTAACTTTGAGGCCAACCAAAATTATAAAGATCTCCAAGATCCAGCGGTCACCGTTAAGTTCCCGATCATCGGCAAGGAACGTGAGTATCTACTGGCTTGGACGACCACGCCGTGGACCTTGATTGCAAATCTTGGGCTCTGCGTAGGGCCGGAGATTCTTTATTGTCGCGTAAAGGAACTGGAAACGAACGAGATCTATTGGCTAGCCAAAGACTTGTTGTCAACGGTTTTTCAATCGCGATTGAAGAAAAAGAAAGCCGAAGAAGTCTACCAGGTGCTGGAGGAGAAAAAGGGTGAGCAGCTGGTGGGGTGGACCTATAAGCCGCTTTTTCCTTACTATGCGTCGGAGCCCCAAGCTTTTCGTGTTTTAAGCGATGACTTCGTCTCGACTTCGGATGGTAGCGGCATTGTGCATATGGCCCCTGCATTTGGCGAGGATGATTTTCGCATTTGCAAACGAGCGGGTTTGACTCTGGTGGATCCCATTGACGAGAGCGGACGTTTTTCCAAGGCTGCTGGCCCCTATCAAGGCATGTATTTCAAAGACGCAGACAAAGAAATCATCAAAGACTTGAAGGCCGCAGGCCTGATCTTTGAACACGCAACCCTGGTCCACTCCTATCCCTTCTGTGAGCGCACGGACCAGCCGCTGATGTACAAGGCTATCCCCGCTTGGTATGTGTCCGTGGAGAGTTTGAAAGACAAATTAGTGGCGAATAACCAGCAAATCCGCTGGGTGCCCGAACACTTGCGAGACGGTCGCATGGGAAAATGGCTGGAAAATGCCAAGGACTGGGCCGTCAGCCGCAATCGCTTTTGGGGTACGCCTTTGCCTATTTGGGTAGCGCGCGAGGACGACAAGCACTACCAGGTGATTGGTTCCGTTCGCGAGCTTGAGGAGTTGACTGGTAAAAAGGTTACCGATTTGCATAAGCATTACATCGATGATCTGACCTTTGTCTGTCCTAAGACGGGCTTTACGATGGTGCGGGTGAGCGAAGTGTTTGACTGCTGGTTTGAGTCAGGGGCCATGCCCTACGCTCAGCTTCACTATCCCTTTGAAAATCAGGAGCGATTCAAACAGGCCTTTCCCGCCGACTTTATCGCCGAAGGTTTGGACCAGACGCGCGGCTGGTTTTACACCCTGGCAGTACTCTCAACTGCGCTTTTCGACCGGCCAGCTTTTAAGAACGTGATCGTCAACGGCATCATTTGCGATGAAACCGGCAAAAAAATGTCGAAAAGGCATCGCAACTATACGCCACCAGGGGATCTGCTGGAAAAATACGGCTCCGATAGCGTCCGCTTATATATGCTCAACTCTTCGATTCTACGGGGTGAAAATCTCATTTTCTCTGACGCTAGCGTCCGGGATACAACCAGGATGATTCTACTGCCCCTTTGGAATGCCTATGGCTTTCTTTCTACTTATGCGAAGGCGGATGGCTGGCAGCCGCGGCTAGCCTTAACCCAAGGACAGGTGCCGACCTCGACCAATCAATATGATCGTTGGATGGTATCGCGCCTGCATTCGCTGATGCAAAATCTAGAAACCGAAATGGAAGCCTATGCTCTGTATCGTGTGATTCCGCTGTTAGTGCAATTTGTGGATGATTTAACCAACACGTATATTCGCTTAAACCGCCGCCGGTTTTGGTCGGCCACTGATGCCAGCGGTCATCTCACCGCCGATGGCGAAGCCGCTTACAGCACCCTGTTTTATGTGATCTGCGAATTCGCGAAACTATTTGCGCCATTTGCGCCCTTTATCAGCGAGCGGATTTTTCGCGATATGACCGATGGTTTGGACGCTTGTGTTGAATCGGTGCATCTGACCGACATGCCTCGAGCTGATGCAAGGCGCATCGACCAGGCCTTAGAGAAGAAGATGTCTTTGGCGCAAAAAACCATGGAATTGGGACGCGGGATCCGGGCCAAGCACAACCTGAAAACCCGGCAAGTGTTACAAAGCATGCTGCTCGTGACGAGGGATGCAGGTGACCAGGCAAGCTTGTTGGAGTTTGGTGATGCCATTCGACAGGAGTTAAACGTTAAGGAGTTAAAATTCTCTGCTGATGAGAAATCCTATGTGCGTTTAGTCCTTAAACCAAATTTGAAAGTCTTGGGACCAAAGCTCGGCAAGAATTTGGGTGTCATCCGCCAAGAGTTAGAGCGCATTGCAGGCTCCCAAGAAGAGTCCTTTCGCTTGATTGACGGTATGGAAACCGGGGCCAAGGTGCAGGTTGGTCCAGAACACCTTGGTTTGGATGACCTCTTTGTCACCCGCGAAGTTCTGAGCGCGGACGCTTTTGCCACGGACGCTGGTGTAACGGTGATTCTCGATACAAAATTGAGCCCTGAGCTTATCCGTGAAGGGATAGCCAGAGAGTATGTCAATCGCG
This sequence comes from Oligoflexales bacterium, assembly GCA_044357055.1. Lineage (GTDB taxonomy): Bacteria > Bdellovibrionota_B > Oligoflexia > Oligoflexales > JBIKVD01 > JBIKVD01. Next base: position 5,988 of record JBIKVD010000057.1, read on the forward strand.
TGCAAAACCACAGAAAAGACAGTGGCTTGCAGGTATCTGATCGCATCTCTCTCAAAGTGACGGCGTCTTCTCAGGATCATATCCAGGCATTGAAGGAGCATGAGGAATATCTAAAATCCGAAGTGCTGGCGGCAAACGTGGAATTCGCGGTGGGATTAGGCTTGGGCGAGGGCATTGACTTGGAAGACAGCAAAGCCTGGATCGAGATTCGCAAGCTCTGAGACCTGTCAAATTTTATCGTCCTGCAAACTCTTTTTCGTGCAACCAGGCGCTATCTCTGGGTGGGGTCTTGGTTATCGACCATTCTTCCAACATTTTGGGTGCGAGCTCTCGCAGGCGACGCATCTGCGTTTCGGTACCTGTAAGGCAGGTTAGTTCCAGCCGATGGCCATTGGGGTCAAAGAAATAGATCGAGCGGATGATGCCATGATCGGTAACGCCGAGGACCTCTAGGTTCTTTTCTTCGAGCTCGGCCTTTGCTTTGATCAAAGCGGCTTCGTTTTCGACTTGCAGCGCAATGTGTTGTACCCACTTAGGCGTGTTTAGGTCCCGGCTCATTTCTTTTTCGCCGGTGATTTCAAAAAAAGCCAGGATATTGCCTCGTCCCGCATCCAAGAAAATATGCATATAGGGATTCGGTTCTTTGGTGGAAGGAACTTTGTCTTCGGCAATACACACCAAGAGGTCCATGTTTAAATATTCTTTATAGAATGCCGCGGTCTCTTTTGCGTCTTTACAGCGATAAGCAACATGGTGAATCTGTTCGATCTTAATCATTGCCACCTACCTCACATGTGTTCAAAGGCTTTTGCCATTCAATTACAGGACTCCCCGTTTCATTTGATCACGTTCGATGGAATCAAAGAGAGCTTGGAAATTACCTTCGCCAAAAGAATGATGATTTTCACGTTGAATAAGCTCTATAAAAATTGGTCCGACGAGGTTCTTGGTAAAGATCTGTAACAAATATCCCTCTTCGTCTCCATCGACCAAAACGTTAAGTCGCTCGATTTCTTTCTTATCTTCCTTCACGTTTTGCACTCGGGAAAAGACTTGCTGATAATAACCGGGGTCGATATCTAGAGTCTTGATGGAGGTGCCCTCTAGATCGCGTATGGACTGCAGGAGATCTCGGGTGAGAAAAGCCAAATGCTGGACGCCAGGACCGCTGTATTCCTCTAAGTACTCATTGATCTGGGACTTAGACTCATTCGCCTCGTTGATGGGTATGCAGAATTTGCCACAGGGCGAACGCAAGGCGTAGGAGGTAAGACCTGTTTTCGCCCCTTTAATATCGAAATAGCGAACCTCAACAAAACCAAAAACATCTTTGTAAAACTTAGCCCACTCTTCCATGGTGCCTTTGTAAACATTGTTCGTGAGATGATCTATAAGCAGGAAACCCTTGTCATTGACCATGATAGGATTTTGATGTGGCTCGAAGCCGAAACGTTCATGATTAAATTGCCCTTCGCTATCAGCATCGACAAAATAGATGAGGCTATCGCCAATGCCATAAATCGCTGGGACTTGGGGCCCTTCGGTCCAATGATAGTCACCGCTTTCACAAGGGCGCGCACCGCGAGCGATTGCTTCGGTGTAAGCTTTCTTAGCGTCCTGCACCCTCCAGCCCATGGCTGAGATGGAGGGCCCGTGTTTTTCCTGAAACTGGAAACCAAAAGACTCGGGCTCGTGATTCAAAGTAAAAGTGATGTCCCCTTGTTTAAACAACTCAATGGCCTTGGCGCGATGTTCCGCTAATTTGGAAAAGCCGAACTCGAGAAATAAATGTTCCAAGGCTTCAGGGGCTCCAGAACTAAATTCGACGAAATCGATACCATTTAAGCCAAGCGGATTGTTTGTCATAGGCGTAACCTCCTTCAATCCATAGATTAATAAAGATCTTTGTTGATTAAAAGACTATTTATCGCATATTCATTGTCAGTAATTTTAACAATCCATCCGAACGATGCATGATAAGGGCCAGCTATGGATATTACCTTAGACCAAGCGCAAGCCTTTGAGGCCATAGCACGGCTTGGGACAGTCCAATTAGCGGCCCAGTCGCTGAATAAGGGGCATTCGGCCATATTGTACCTGATCAAAGCCCTGGAACAGCAAACGAGCCTCAGCCTCTTTGATCGCTCCGGTTATCGTAACCAGGTTAGTCCAGAGGGTGAGGTCGTCTTGAAATACTGCCGTCGCATGCTAGACACTCGCGATGAGCTCACTGCGGCTTGCCATAAGTTAAGGAGCGGTTGGGAGCCCACGCTCAAAATTGTTTATGATGCGGTGATTGATTTTAATCTCATAGCCGATGCTTTGTTTAGTTTGGGGAAAGGTCAATCATCGACTCAGATTACTGTGATCTCTGCATACCTTGGCGAAGTCGAAGCGCAATTTTATGAGAAAAAGGCCGACATGATGCTAACGATCTTGCCGATCCATCAACCTCATGTCTTAGCGATCCCGCTGAAGCCCGTGCGTATGCTGCTAGTCGCCCATAAGGACTATCCCTTAGCGGTGCAATCTGGCCGCAAAATTTCCCTTGAGGCTTTGATGCAGCACACCTTTGTGCGCGTTCGCGAAGATTCTCGGCAACTAGGATTGAGTACGGAGCAGCTCAATCTATCAAGCCAGTTTGTGGTGAATGACTTTTCCTCAAAGAAATTGGCGATTATGAAACGCTTGGCCTACGGTTGGCTCCCTGAGTATCTGCTAGAAAAAGAGCTTAAGGCCAATACGCTAAAGGTTTTAAAGACGGAGATCTCCAGTGAGCATGTTTTTCGGCCTCATCTTTACTTTCGCAAGGGAGAAGAAATAGGCAATACCACAAAGCAATTGCTAGAATGTTTCCATTAAAGATAGTCGCTACCTACCATTCTAAATCAAATTCGGTAGAATATTATCATTCAGCCCTACACGCATTCGGCCTTTTGATTGAATCTAAAAGCCTTAGGAAGCTCAGCTTATGAAATTTTCCTGCCTTTTTGTCCTCCCATTCTTCCTCATCGCAACTCAGCTCTCTTGCAAGACTCCAAATCCCGAGACGACGAGTCGCAGCCAATCCGTGGACGTCGCGACGCCCGAAGTTATTGCGGCATTTCCAGTGGAGATCGCGGGCAACACCGCCTTAGCAGCCACACCAAGTCGCTTTCAGTATTATGATTGCCAATTGGTCCCCGAAAGTTCGGGCTACCTTGAAGGGGGTCCAGAAGTCGTTTATGAATTGAAAATCGATTCCCCTGGTCTTCTCAGTGCGACTCTTAAAGAAGGCCCCAATGTCGATGTGGATGTGCATCTACTTTCTAGTCTAACGCTGGAAAACGGTGATCGATCCCCCGACTGTATCACTCGCAGCAATCTGGCGATCAGTACCCAAATCGAGGTGCCTGGCACCTACTACCTAGTCATTGATACCTGGGAGAGTGGATCTTTCGCGGGACCCTATCAGCTGTCCGTGGATTTTCAGCCCATAACCGCTGCGCTGGAGCCAGTTGCTCAGGGCCTGCCGCATTTGGATAGCCGTAATGGGAACGCTGATTTTACCATCATGGTCGTGTCGGATATCAATCTGTCGTACGGAAGTGAAAGCTACAATTCTTTTCTTGCAGATACGGTGTCGTACATTAAGACGAGGAATCCTAGTCTCGTGCTCTTGACGGGAGACCTGGTGGCGGGACAGCAAAAATCTCTCAACAACCATGATGCGATGTGGGCTGAGTTTCGGCAGTCTTTTCTCCTGCCTCTGCACCAGGCGAATATTCCGGTAGCGGCAACTCCAGGTAACCATGATTATGCTCCGGGATTTGCTAAAGACGAAGCCGCTTATTTAAAATTTTGGCTAAGCAACAAAATGAAATTAAATTACGTCAATGAAGAGTTCTATCCCAAGTATTTTTCTTTTTCCCATCAGGGTGCCTTGTTTATTTCCCTTTTTGCTTCCGGTTTGACGAGTGTCGATGTGGATTGGCTTGAAGCTGAGCTCGCGGCCAATAGCCATCTGAGTCCTAAAATCGTTTTCGGTCACCTGCCGATTTACCCTGTAGCAGAATCCAAAAAAACTGAGATTCTGAAGATCCAGAATCTGCATAAAACCTTGACAGATCATGGCGTCGATATCTATTTGGCCGGTCACCATCATACCTTTTACCCAGGCTGGACTCAGGGCTTGCGGCAGGCGGTTTCTGGGTGCCTCAATGGGAAGCGTGCCTTCATCGGTGAGACCCAGTTGCAACCGGTGGCGATGACGGAGATTCAGGTGAGAGATGGGAAAATCACTTATTTGGAAGGTCGAGACGTCAGCCAGAATTTCTCTGTTATCCCACGAGCCCAACTTCCCAAGAAAATACTGACGCTAACCCGGGATGATCTCGTCGACTTACCTTAAAGCCTCAGTTCTTGCGACCCACCTGATAGTAGTGGGTTTCTAAGGGGTTCTTTTCCGATTTAAGATAGACTTCGAGCTGTAAATGCCGCACGCGAGTGTCGGGAAATTTCATGCGCAAGACCCGACCAGGCCACTGGCGATCCCCTTCACGCCAAACAAAGCGCATTTTGTTGAGGGGTAGGCTACCGGCAGCAAGTCGCGGGGTCATTTGACCCACATCATTTTGCCGATGCAGCATAAGGTCACGAACAAGAGCTGTCGAGCTTGAGGTGCTTGAGTTCTGAGCTCCCAAATTATTGAGTAGGATTTCGTGGGTATTTTCATTCTCTTCAGGAGTCTCCGATCTTGGAGCGGAGATATCAAAAAGCGTCGAGGAGCTAAATATTTCTGGCGAGAGATTGGCCTGTGGTGCAGCCAAATGCCGGGTTCCGAAACTATGGCTCAGCTCGTGAGTAATGGTATTGACCAAAACGTCTAAGGCGGTGCTGGTTTGTCTCGTTTCCAATTCCGCGGAAAAGACAAAGAGAATGTCTGAGGCCTCATAATTACCTATATCAAGCGGCGAGATGCCCAGGAGCCCTTCTATGGGACCAAAGTTTTTTCCACCAATGTGGACGGTTGTGTAGGGTCCAGGACTCAGCTCAGACTTATCGCTAAAGATTTCCAGCTCATAGGGTTGAAATCGCGAGCGCACGTTGGCAAGGATTTCTTCCTGCAGTGCGCTTCTCGCATCATCAAGATAGGCCGCACCTAAATCCGAGGAAGCAAAAGAAGGGATTTGGATATTGTCAAAATCCCATTGGCGCAACACCAAGGACTCACTGGCCGAGAGGCTAGCCCCGTCAAAATTTAGCCAAACTTGGTTTAAATGTTCCCCGCCCGCAGCCGCACCTCCTTGGTCCACCGAGAAGGCATGGATGGGGCTATCCTCAGCACCTTCGATGGCTTGCCGCGGTAGGCTTTGTTCCGGAGAGGCATTGACAGCCGGTCGTGAGCTGATTTGAGCGCCGTTCTCAGTGTTCCCACAAGAGAGCAGAGAGGGCAGACCGAGACCAAATAAAACAGATAGTCGGATGAGAATAGCTTGAGACATAGACCTCCTCTAAGGTGAAAGGCAGCCCCATGGGCAAGCGCCAATCACCAACCTTAGGCTGGTCGGTGGAGGGGATGAATTCTGTAGAAAATCTCTTTAGTGCCTAATTATATTGAAGAAATAAAAATGATTTTGGGGCAGGAACCCCGATTTGCCATGTGCAAATACCAGGCAGCTAAGATTATGCTTGAAATAATTGTAATGATTTGGCGGCATGAGGGTGACTCCAAGGGCGGCCAACACGAATCCATCATCCCTAGCTGGGGATGACAGCCGTTTCGCCCGTAGAGCTTGCTCGGACCTCCCAATGGGTGCCACTCGGACTATCCTGAATAGCAATGCCCAGGGCTAGCAACTTATCGCGGAAAACATCAGAACTTGCAAAATCCTTTTTCAGACGTGCCTGGGCTCTTGCATCGACCAATTCTTGTACCTGCACACGGCTCAGTTGTTTTTCCCGCAGCAATAAATCGGTCAGATGAGTGAGGAATGTTCCTGGCCGTTCCTGGTAGAGTGCCATCAGACCCGCAATTTTTTTTACCTCGTCACGAAAGGTTAGGCAGTTGCCGAGGACTTTGTCGCCTGCCGCCATCCCGCGATTCACTCTCTTGTTGAATTCGTGCATAAACTCATGAAAAGCAGCGAAAAATAGGGGTGTATTGAAATCATCTTGCAGGGCCGCCTTCGCCTTTTGGCGAAACGTCTCCGCGGCCTTGGTCATCTCGACCGTGGGCTTAAGCAAATCTTGGCCAGGAGCTTGGCTCCCTTGATTCAGAAAAAACTCGGCCGTAGCTAAAGCAGAATAGACTTTGTTGAGTTGAGCGATGGCATCGAAAATGCTGCGCTCACTAAACTCGGCGTCGGAACGGTAGTGATGGCTCAGCACTAACTGTTTATAGATTTCGGGATGCCAGGTCGCGAGAAAATCCCTCATTGTGATGAGATTACCAAGGGATTTTGACATCTTTTGCCCACCAAAGGTAAAAAGATGGTGATGCATCCAATAGCCTACAAAGGGGCACCCGTTGTGAGCTTCACTTTGGGCAATTTCATTTTCATGATGGGGGAATTTTAGATCCGTGCCTCCTCCATGAATGTCGATTCGTTCCCCCAAATGACGGTGAACCATCGCGGAGCATTCAATGTGCCAGCCTGGACGCCCAGATCCCCAAGGGGAAGGCCAGGACTCCTCGTTCGGTTTTGCCATTTTCCAAAGAGCAAAATCTTGGGGATCACGCTTGTCTGTTTCAAGATCTATCCTGACACCGCTCAGCTGGTCGTCTAAGTTTCGACCACTCAATTTGCCATAGGACGGAAAGCTTCGCACAGCATAGTAAACATTGCCGGAGGTTTCGTAAGCACTGCCTTTGGCAATGAGTTGTTCGATATAAGCGACGATGTCGCCCATACTTTCGGTAACCGTCGGATTCAAGTCATGAGGCCTTAGCCCCAAAGATTGATAGTCTTGGCGGTATTCCTCAATAAAGCGAGCAGCGAGGGCCCTAGGATCTATCCCGTCTGCCTGCGCACGGGCCAAAATTTTGTCGTCGATATCGGTGAAATTAAGCGCGAAAGTGACTTTGAACCCGAGTTGTTCCAAGAAATTACGCACAAAATTAAAGAAGACAGGGCCGCGAAAGTTACCCACATGCAAAAAATCATAGACCGTAGGGCCGCAGCAATACATTTTGATGTGCCCGGGAACTAAGGGTACAAAGGTTTCTTTACGGCGACTCAAGCTGTTGAAAATAACAAGATCCAAAAGTCATACACTCCTGATTGAAGGGCGCCAAATTTCGCGAGTTTTCATTAAAGCACGCCAAAAGGTAAAAAGAAAGTGCATGTATTGTAGATTAGCAGGGACCAACTTAGACATCCTGGCCGAGTCAATAAGGAGGCAATCAGGGTGGGGACAAACTATCAGGTTTCTTTAAGGTCTTTAAGACGGTTTCGACTTCATGCTCTGCAAAAGGTTTGAGAATCATGGCGAGGATAGACTGACCGAGCTTGCCCAGGGCGTGGCTAATTAACAGGCTGCTGGCACCACCCGTCATGACGACAATTTTGGGCTTTTGCGCTAGCTGGAGTTTATCCAGGTTTTCTATCAATTCCACACCATTCATCACAGGCATTTTTAAATCGGTCATGAGCAAGTGAAAGGACTGCCTCTTGATGAGTTCCAAGGCCTCTAATCCGTTGCTTGCTTGCTTCACATTCCTCAGACCTAAAGAGAAAAGCATGTCCAGGAGTATTTCTCTAATTTCGCTTTCATCGTCGACGATGAGGGCGTTAATCCAGGCATAACAAGCCTCTTCAGGTTCTAGGGAAGCAGGGGTGAGGCTCTTCTGTTCTGCGTTTTGCAACGCAGGCAAGAGAACTTGAAAATTTGCTCCCGGTTCGCTGCTAATCGCTAACTTTAGCATGCCTCCCATCTCAATGGTGAGGCGACTGGAAATAGCCAGTCCTAACCCCGTGCCTTTGCCTTGAGATTTGGTGGTAAAGAAAGGGTCAAAGATTCGTGCACGAATGGCCTCGGGGACACCGGGACCATTGTCACGAACTTCAATGAGGATATGACTGTTTTGTCTCTTGGCGTTGACAGAAATGATGGCGTTGGCCTGACCTAGTAGCTCATCCTTGGCGTTGATAAAGAGATTCATCAAGATTTGCTGCAGGCGCCCAAAGGAGCCGCGCACCTGCAAGTCCAGCTGCTGGGGTTCATAGCAAAAAAAGATCTCATCGTTGGCAAAGACACCTTTTACCATTTGGATGGTGGATTCGATGCATTCGTGAACGTTGACAATCTCATCTGAATCTTTGTCCACGCGAGCAAAGGTACGAAAGCCTTTTACCACTTCATCGATGCGATGGCTGGCTGCCAGCACTGTTTCAAGCCTTTTTTCCACTCCGAGGCGATTGATTACCGGGCAGGAAATATCCTTTTTCATGGCATTGAGATTACCTAAAACAATGGTCAGAGGATTGTTGATTTCATGGCTGATGCCTGCGGATAGTTCGCCGACGGCAGCTAATTTGGAGGAAATACTCAAAAGTGCTTGGGACTCTTTGAGCTCTGTGATGTCGTTGGCAATGAGGATGTACTGGTTCGCATCAACATAATTGAGAATGCACCGAAACCACTGCTTGCCATGGATGCCCTCGTAGGAAATCTCCCATTCTTGGCGCTGGTGGCTGTGCTTGCATGCTTTGAGACCCCGAATCATTATTCTGGCTTGATCTTTGCCAAGAAATGAGGCGATTTCCACGCCAAGGATTTGGTTAGTCGGGACTAAGTCCGCACGATTGATAAATTTGACCTTGAATTCGCCATCAAGAATGAGAATATAGGCGGGCGCGCTTTCTAGCACTGCTTTTAGTCTCCGCTCTGTTTCCCGCTCCTGAGTTCGTTCAATGCCGGTAATATTAATGATAGGCAAGCCTCTATAGACTCCCGATTGCATATGCAAATCCATAGGGAAAGAGGTTCCATCACGGCTAATGAGTTCCGATGGCAAAAACGATAGCTGATTGTCGCCGGGGCTTAGGATCCCCGCGACCTTGAGGAATTCGCTTGTCCACGGTTCGTGCATCAGATGCGTAAATTTTAGACCGATGATTTGGTTCTGCTCATAGTTCAAGCGCTTGAGCGATCGTCGATTGATGTATTGAATCTCTAGATCGCTTGCAGAAACCACGAAAAAATCGCAGATAGATTCGTCGATCAATTCTCCAAGAAGTTTTAACTCGTCGGCTTGCGACTCACTGATCGTTAAATCCCTGATCATGCCGATAAAGATCGGTTTATCCGTGTTTTCCTGACGAGAGACGGTCAAAAAAATAGGAAACGCGGTGCCATCTTTTCTTACGGCCGTCAGTTTTTTGCCGATGCCGATGACACTGGAGTCCCCCGTCGTTAGATCATTTTTAAGGTAGTTGTCATTGCGGTCAGGGTGGGGCACGCTGGCAAGCAGGGAGATATTATGGCCAATGAGTTCATGGGGCTCATAACCAAATATCTTTTGGGTTGCCGGATTGCATTTGAGGATCGTTCCCTGATGGTCAATGGCTATAACCGCTTCTGGTAGCTCTCGGATAAATTGGGAAGAATCCATGTTTGGCTCGATAAAGTTGTATCTTTGGATAGAATTGTAACAAGGGAACAGTTGCCTGCCTACCGGCCCTCATTTCCGACTGCGTAATCTTTGGTCTCATACGGCTAGGGGCAGCAAAAGAAGTATTTTTCATATATTATTTTTTTCGGAGCAGCTGGAT
>JBIKVD010000323.1:0-4928 GCA_044357055.1 Oligoflexales bacterium
TACACTTTGCCTATTTTACACCCAAGAAAAGATTGACTCATCTTCACCCAACGGCTCCCTAACGCTGGAGGGGTATTATGGGAAATAAGCGGAATGCATGGCATGCAAGGGTTTGTATTCTGTTATTGCTGGCACACCTTGCATCCTGTCGCACTCGAACCAATACGACTTCTCAGTGTGAGCCCAGCTCAAAAACATTGATTAGCCTGCGCCGACCTTTGGTGCTTGAGTCCCCGTATAAATCATAGGCTCAAGCTCGGGGTCAGCACGGTGGAAGACGATGTTCGCTGCGTTTTTTAGCAATCGAATCACTTCAGCTTGTTGAAACAAACCGCAGTCATAGATACCGTGCAGGCAAAGAGTCCCGGGCGAAGCGTAAATAGACCAAGGGCGCTCAATAGGATTCTTAGATTTAGGTTGGGACACCTTGCTAAAATTTAGGACTTTGCCGAGCCGATGCGCCTTCTTCAATTGAGACTTTAGGAAAACCGAACGTTCGGACAGCCGATCATAGCCCAAGGTGCTGACTTGGTTAAGCGTGCCATAAGCCTCTCTCATTTTTCCGACTCGGAGCAAAGCCAGCGACTTATTAAATAGCAGAATGGCCTTTTCCCTCTTCATACTCTCCGGCAGCGACGTCAAGGCATTGTCATAGATTTGCATGGCATTATTGAAATTCCCTTTGCGAGCCAGCACGACGGCTTTGTTATTCATGCTGGAAATAACCCGATCGAGCGAGCCCAACTGGAACATGACTTCACCAGCTTCTTTAAATTTGCTTTGCTTTAAATGCAGGTTCAACTGTGCCTCGGCGACCATTTCATTGTCGCTATCTATTTTGCGCGCCTCATCAATCAGCTCTTGGGCGCCTTCTTCATCTTCCAGCTCCGCGCGAGCTTGGCTGAGCATGCATAATCTTTCAATGTTGGCAGCAGAAAACTGGTTTGCCCGTTCAAAAAACATAGCAGCGGATTCCATCTCGCCCAGTTGCAAGTATATTTTGCCGAACAAGTGCACCATTTCCAGATTATAGGTACCCCTAATAAGGGCTTGAACAGCCTTTTCCTTGGCACCTTCAAAGTCACCGCTTAAATAGTCGAGTTCTGCTTCCAATTGACAAATGTACTGTTCCTGCCCGGGGACCTGACTATCTAGTTCTTGCCGAATTTCCCGCGCCCCTTTCCGGTTGCCCGTTTTGATAGCTTGGTAGAAGCGTCGTCTGTGAACATTTTGATTAGCGGCGTCTGATTCTATCACCATAAAATTCAGCAATTCAGCGACCACTGTTTTGTGACCACCTGGTTTCTCGATCACTCCGGCGACATTTAAATCCTGCAGCGTTAAGGTATCGGATTCTTTTACCTGCCCGGAATAAAGGACCACCGGGACATACTTGCCAAGTCTTGCCATGGCCTTTTCGAGAAAGGAAACTCCTGACAGACCGCGCTGACGCCAATCACAGACGATCAGATCTGGACTGGTAGCATCCATTCCCAGCAGCGCCGCGGGTGCAGTTTCATACGATTGTATGGACGAAAAGCCAATCTCCGCCGCGATGGCTTCCATCAGGCTTCGCGCCTGGGAATCCGCATCAACAATAAAAAGAGTGCGGAAACCATGGGTATACGCAAAGCGAGAATTGGCTTCTTTGGGTTGTAAGAGATATTCCAGATGCGCACACTCCGCACTAACAAAATTAAAGTCCGGGTGAGAGGCTAAAAGCTGCATCGCTCGGCGGGCACCAGTTTCGTCATCCAAGGCTAAATAGGACTTTACCAAGTTTGCAATCAAGCTAATCAACTCGGGGTAGAGTTTGACCAAGCGATTGTCTAATTTGACTAGCTCCCCATATTGCCTGTTGTCTTTGAGGATCTCACGCAAATAGTCGGCCGCGATCAGAGTCGCGCTTCCTTCCGCAGATGAAAGGGTTTGATTAAGTCGCTTAAGATCAGCGGCGAATGACTGTTGAGTGATCGGTTTGCGGTGGCAACTCAGTAGACCTAAGTCAAACAGAACGGGTAAGAACTTAGCATCTTGATCACCAAAAAGGACACTGACCTTGATATGAGAAAGTTCAACATTTCTAACAATCTGTCGAAGGAGCGTCACCGTATTGTAACGGGCTTCTCGGTCAAAAGTGGTGATAACATAGCTCACCGATGCGTATTCGCTCGCTAAAATATCAAAAGCGTCGGCAGTTGAGCCCACAGTGATGATTTGCGTATCCATGAACATAGACTTCAATGCGCCGCAAATAGCCTCGCGAATGTCAATGCGAGGCTCAACAACAAGAATCTTGGTGAAAAGATTTGCGGACCCAGATTTGAGACTCTCGGCGCTGGGAATATCCATGGGAGGGAACTCCTTCAATGCATCCAAGGAATGCTTCGGCAGGCCTCATTCCGAGTTAAGGATTTTGTTTTTCGAGAGCTTTTAGTCATATTTTCAGCACTTTAGCTGATTTTATTTGCAAGAATTGCATGCTCTCGTCATCTCAGGCGCTCCAAAATAGCGTTCTCCTACCAAGGAAAATCCGCTATCATATCAGAGTCCTAAATAGGAAGACTTACATCATGTCGCGAATGCCAGGAAAAATTCTAGTGAATCTTAGCCTCCTGCTGGTCTCTGGTCAGATCATAGGTTGCACCTCGCCTGGCAGTCGACTACAGGAAGCCGCGGAACCCAACCTATTTGAGGTACGGCTCGCCTCTGAAAACGTGGCTGCTCCCGAACAAAGCTTCAAGCTCGACTTCAACGGTGACCAAATCGTCGACAAAGTCACAGTGGAAAGTAATTTGGTCACCGTTCAGATCGAAGGTCAACAGGAAAAGCGCTTTACGGTGGCTCCAAGGATTCACGATGCCGCTGTGATTGCCCTGGATAAGGAGCGTCGCTATCCATCGCTCGTGTTAGCGGTTGGCACCTGGGGCCCCACAGCTTCGGGAGGACAATTTGTTTGGGGGGAAAACCAGCTCATACTGTTAAATGAGTCTGGGGTTTTGACCTTAAAAGAAAGTAGTCTATGGCTGGTGGGTCGCGGGGTTGATTGCGGCTACCTTGAGGAGCGGCCGGCCTGCTTTTTCGCTTCCTTTGGTGATTTAAAAGGTATGAAGGGTTTGAGCGAACTCGCTTTTGTTTCCACCACAGGAACTTTTGAAGGCATTGGATCGGCACGAAACCTACCCTTCCCCGTGGCTTGGCCGGGCAAGCGCGTGAATGGTTTTCATATGATTGGCTCAGCGATGATGGATTATAACCAAGACGGCATCGTTGATATTGTGAGTGTGGGACAACATAGCCAAATCTTCCTTGCTTTGAGTAAAGCCAGTGATCCCCAATATCAGGTATCTTGGGAGTTTACCTTTGACGATTATCTCGCAGCCCGCGCCACGCGAGTGCCAGAGTTTCCCTGCGTTTATATAGCTATCGAGTTGAAAGAATCCAAAAGCCAGGACCACCTGCTTTGTTTTAACCACAGTCAAGGCAGATTTTCCGCGCTCGCTTTGCCTAAACGCTATGGTAATGGGTACCTGCAGCCGGGCTTTGTAAAAGCGGACGGCAATCGTCTGCTCTTTAAAGCGAAAACACCCGCAGGTACTTGGGATGAAATAGAACTCCTACGGCAAGGCCCCTAGGTCGGCACTGCTTTGAAAGAGCTCTTTACGGGAATGGCAAAATCAGACTAGGCTGATTTGGACAAGACTCGATCTTGGCGTTGATGGATCAGTTGGTCAATATTGCTTCTGACTTGCGGAAACTGCTGGCATAAAGCGTCTAAGTTGATTTTTGACAAGGAATAGATGTCGCTATACATCTGCGCCGTGGCGTCGGCGCTTCGTAGCTCATTCTTGATCAGCGCCATTTCGCCAAAACACTGCCCATCGCGAAGCAAAGCTAATTTATGATCGTTATCATGGATAGAAACAGATCCATGCCCTATCAGATACATATATTCCGCGGCTTCGTTTTTGGCAAGAATACGGTCTCCCGGGCCGTAAACATTGTGCTGCAGCAAATTCGCTGCCGAGCTCAGACACTCGCGACTACAGTCCTTAAATATCTGGACTTTGGAAATCAAAAAGATGTTCATCGACAGACGCAACTCTTGTTGCAAGACCGGCGGCAACATGGCAAAAACCTTTTGCTCATCTTCATTCGTTGTTTTTGACAAGAGATATTTAAAAAATCGTAGAGACTTCACCCTCTGTTCGTTGGGAATTTCATACTGCTTACAAATATTTGCGAGGAGTTCCAACTGCGCTTTTGCGTGTTCCGTACGTTTGTCAGAACTCAAAAAGACCCGTGACAATTGGCTGATGATCAAGCCAAAGGAGGCAACCCCAATGATTTCAAGGCCCATCGCATAATAGCGACTTAAGTTGGTGGTGGGAACAATATCGCCGTAGCCTACCGTTGCCACTGTCGTAACGACGAAATACAACGCCATGGTATAGTTAGTAAAGCTATCCGGAGAGCGAGCTTCGGTGATTTGCATCCAAATCATGGCCAGAAGATGAATGGCGACAAACCCTATCGCCATTGAAAGAACGGTTCGGTACCGCAGGGAAAGCATGCCATGAGTGGAATGATAGTGAAACCGCAGCCAAGCCGGACGCAGCATCAACAACTTGAGAGGCGCTGTCAGAAATAGGCTTTGTATAAGATTCAGATTTGTGAAGCCATAGGGAATGAGGATTATTGGAAGAATGGCTAGCACATACCATATTTTTCCCACAGGAGGCACATGATGAGCTTTTGCTTCCTTTGAGAAGAGATTGTAGTCGATGAGGTAAATCGCTGCACCCGCGATTTCCATCCCGACAATGAGCTCGCGCCAGAGCAGCGGGAAAATGCTGGCACACGTCACCATTAGAATGAGCAGCAGCAATTGTCCAATAAGAAGGAGATTCCAATGCTGCGTTTTGTGT
>JBIKVD010000324.1:0-4920 GCA_044357055.1 Oligoflexales bacterium
GATGGTGGAACTTGAATTGACCTTGTGGAATTTTCCGGCGCAACCAGGATTTTTTTTACAATGCAAGAGCGGAAACCTCCCTTCGGCTATGGACCTTCGCTATCAAATATCCCAATTTTTTCGCCCTTTGTCACAAGTCTTTCCCTTTCGCAGACTCGTGATCCTTTCGTCCCAACGGGATTTTCGCTTGCCCCTAGTGTTAGCCAAGGATTTGGTTTCCCTGCTAGAGGATTGTTTCAAGGTTAACATTGAGTGCGTTTTTGCGAGTGAAGCGGCTTGGAAAGATAAGGAGAAAGTGTCGCTGCTGCTGGAACTCTTTGATAGTAACAAGGCATGGGTCAACGAAAACCCTGATAGTATGACCTCGCTGGCCATGGGGGAGAAAATCGGTCGCTTCGCTGAGAGTCATGGCCTAACTTTCAGAACCCTTAAAGAGGACGATTTGGAACGCGAGGGTTTAGTGTTACTAAAGGCTGTAGGCCAAGCAAGTGAACGTTCACCCTCAAGATTGCATATCGTAGAGTACTTTCCCAAAGTCGACCCGGTGAGACCGATTCCGGCTGAGTCTATGAAACAGGGCCAGGTGGCAACGGCCCTGATCGGCAAAGGCGTGACCTTCGACACCGGTGGTGTCAATCTCAAACACCATGACCAATTCATCAATGCCATGAAAAATGATATGGGCGGATCAGCTCTAGCCTTTCATCTTTTTCAATACCTCGTCAGAACCAAGCATCCCGCGCCCTTGATCCTGCTCATTCCTTGTTGCGAGAATAGCATTGATGCTAAAGCCCAGCGGCCGGGGACGATCTATCAAACTCGCAGCGGCAAGAGCGTGATCGTCGAACATACCGATGCTGAAGGAAGGTTGATTCTTTCTGATGCAATGACTTATGCGCAGGAGCACTATAACTTGCGGCAAATGATTAGTTTCGCCACCTTAACGACCGCATCGATGCGCCAATACTCCCACTTTTATACCCCCCTCCATTTCGCGAATCAACAGTGGCAAAGCACGATTGCGCAACATGCAAACCTTTGGGGTGAAAAATTTGTTTTCCCCGAGTTCTTCTTACCTTTTTTAGACGGCAACAACAGTAAGTTTGCCGATCTAACCAACCATGGCAGCATGAAAGCGCGAGCCCAAGGAGCTGCCGGCAGCTCTGTGGCGGCTCACTTTCTGAAGCAGTTCAGTAAGGTACCATTCCTGCACTTTGACATCTTCGCAAGCGTGTGGAATTGGGGAGAGGACTATCCCGGCTGTTTGGTTGGTGCGACAGGAGCGCCCTTTATGACTTTGGCTGCGGCCTTTCCCGAGTTAGTCTAACCCTCATCTTTTGAGAGCCTTCTCCCTACCCTGATTTCTCATAATATTTATCTACGTAATATTGAAGAGTTACTATCTCGGGAACGGCGAGATTCCGTTGAAGGCACATACCTGTCGTTGGGGCATGACAAAGCCAAAGCGAAGGTCAAAAAAGTATGCTAAGAAATTCCACGCGATGCAATACCGAGAGCCCCTATGTCAGAGCAACTCCCAGTCCCATCAAAGGAAACAGCAGCCCAAAGCTCAGGTAGGGACAGCCAACGCGTGATCATGCTCTCCGCGCTGGTCTATGTTGTGCTCATGCTCGGGGGCCTTGGTTTGATGTATAGCAGAAACTCAGACCTGGCCACTCTAGGATCCTATTTTTTGCCACCAAAAGCATGGCCAAGGTCCCTGGAACTAGCCTTCTTGGCCACTGGAATTATAGTGATTAGCTCCTTTCTTCTCGAGAGCTATAGTAGACAATACCGCTTGATCAAAAGAATGATGCTGGCCATTTTTGGTCCTTTGTCTGTACCAACTCTGTTGTTCCTCGCCGTCCTATCGGGAATAGCAGAGGAGCTGCTATTTCGCGGCGGCATTCAGCCCTACCTCGGCCTGGTCCCCGCAGCCATCCTCTTTGGTTTAGTCCATCTGGGACCTGTGGGAACCTTTTCGATATGGACCTTTTGGGCCATGGGAGCGGGTTTTATCTTTGGGGCGATTTATGAAGCGCAGCAAAATCTCTTCGCTGTCATTCTCGCCCACATTATGGTGAACATCATCGGCTTTTTAACTTTAAAAGCCCAATTCCGGCGCGAGAAAAAGATAGCGGCTGAGCGGAGGATTTAAGAAAACATTCTATGCATTTAAACCATCCACAAATCTGCCTCATGGCACCCGAAATTCCCCAAAACACGGGAAATATTGCAAGACTAGCTGCGGCGTCGGGGTGCCGATTGCATATAGTTCGCCCCACTGCCTTTTCCCTGAATGATAAGAACGTTCGCCGAGCTGGATTAGATTATTGGCCCTATGTAGACCTAGAAATTCATGAGAGTTTTCCTCATTTACTGCGACGGGGCCTTCGTCGCATAGCCTTTCTCTCTAGACATGCGGAGAGCAAATCCTACGAGCAAATTCCTGCGGACACTGAACTCATCGTCTTCGGCAATGAGACTTCTGGCCTGCCGAAGGACTTATGGGAAAAGTATTCTGACCACTTTTATCACATCCCCATGTTTCATTCCGGTGTTCGCAGTCTCAATTTAGCGAATGCTGTCTCCATAGTGGTGTACCACCAGTTAAGTAAGAGAGGAATTTCTCGATGAACCCAGATCACGTCTTTGTCCCTTTAGCCCCAGATTTCGCCTGGATCGACACCTACCTCGGTTCCGGACTGTCGAGCAGCAAGGTTTACCAAATCGACAAAGAAGTCGTCAGTCATAAGTTAGATCAGAATGAGTGCCCCTGGGATTGGCCCTTAAGTGCAAAAGACGAAGTGCTAAAGCAATTAAAGGGCATGGCATGGAATCGTTACCCCGAGGCTTTCTCTCGAGAACTTCAGGAGCTTGTCGCCCAATATTACAAAGTCCCGACAGACAACGTTCTCATCGGCCCTGGGTCAAATCATCTGTGTACCCTTGCGCTAGCGGCCTTTGGTCGGTTTCTTAAAGGACAGGTCGTGGTCGCGCGCCCTTCCTTCCCTCTTTATGAATCCTATCCAAAATCAATGGATATACCCTATAAGACTTGGGATTTGGACGAAAACCTCGAATATGACGAAGGTAAACTGCCCACCATGCCCCCGGGTTCCTTCTTGATGTTTGCCTCCCCAAACAATCCCGTCGGAAATCATCTGTCCTACGCACGTCTCGAGAATCTCCTCAAGACTCACCCACAATCGATCATTTGTGCCGACGAAGCCTATTTTGAATACGACAGCAAGCCCTACACTCCACTACTGGAAAAGTACGCCAATCTACTTATTATCCGTACCTTCTCCAAAACGCTCAGCGCCGCGGGATTAAGAATCGGACTTGCTATAGGCCATAGATACCTACTGGATCAAATGCAAAAATTGCTGCTTCCCTTTAGCATCAATCACTTTTCCCTTTGCGCGGCTCGAGTAGCCCTGACCAGTCCACAAATGAAGACGTTTTTTGCCGAAAGCATCCGAAATCTCTTACTTGAACGTGACTTTGTTTACGGGGAACTCAAAAAACTGGCGGCGACCAGCCAAAAGTTTAGCACCAAAGAGTCTTACGCCAATTTCTTCTTGCTGCGCTTTTATGCTGATGATATGCGGGCGCATGTCTATCGTGGGCTCATCGAACGCAGCGTTCTACTGCGTGATATTTCCAAGGGACCAGGGTTAAAAGGCTGCTTGCGGGTCAGTCTAGGAACCCGCGAGCAGAATGAACTATTTCTTAAAACCCTGAGCGAATTGCTAGCCTAAAAATCAACTCTTGGCTCAGAGTATGGTCAAGTCAATGCTATCCTTGTCACCAAACAACATGTTCAGAGATAAAGTGTAGGCCTTGGTGTTTGCGACGAAACAACGAGTGACTTTACTGTCTTCGTTGACGAGCACAGGAATATGGACGGTCAGCTGCAAAGCTCCCATTTTGCCACCATGAAATGGTTGCACCGCATGGTAGGACAGCGGACCCGCGGAATCCACGCAACCACCGATGTGAGCCAGCAAATTTACCACAGTGCCGTCGGTGATGCACATCGCGCCCTCTGGGCATAGGCTATGAGTCGACGTGATAACGATGCCGGTGGCGCTGACGATACCGATGGTTTTTGCGGGCAGAACTTTTGGACTCTCTTCTGTAGCCAAATTCTCGACCCGGACATCATCCGCGCCATACATGCCCATTAACGTGATCGTTCGTTGCGCAACGTTCTCAATAACGCATACTTGGTTTGCATTATAAACGTGTTCGGTGGCACTGACAATGAGGATCACGGTGCCGGTGCTAACATCAAAGCGCTGATCGTAGGCAAAGTTAGAGAGATTAGCTCCGCACTCCAGGTGAAAATTCAAAGTCACTTCGGTCCAGATCCCGCTTGCCGGAGCCGGAGCAGAATGGACAACGACGCTGGCAATTTCAGCTTCAGCAACTTGCACCGTTCCTGTGAGCTCTGCGGGTGGCAAAGCAGGAAGGCCGGTGAGACCAGAATTCGGTTGAGAAGCGTTGCCGCATCCCAAGGTTATCAAGCTGATGGCTGCAAAAATGAAAGATTTCATGGTTAAAGACTCCGTAACAGGGTGATTGGATGGGCTCGTCTCTAGGTCGTGACCTGCAAGACTGTGTCTAGGCAAGGTTTAACACAGCAAAATGGGGGGAGCTGGGAATTTAACCAGGAAAGAAGGATCTGTGGACGCTAGTGCGTCCACACCTGGTAACTTAATGAATTCCATATGTTTCTTAGAGTCTCAGGCTCGGCCTTCAGGGCCTAGGAGAGGCCCCTAGGGAGGTAATAAGGGAATCAGAGATAGTCTAAGACATGAGAGGATTGTCGCACCAAGACTCCCGCATCGTCATACATGTACGAATCTAGACGATAATCAAAACCTTTTATGACATAGAAGCTCGAACCCGTCG
>JBIKVD010000325.1:0-4911 GCA_044357055.1 Oligoflexales bacterium
TTTCAGCTTCAATCGCCTTACTTTGCTGCACCAGTAACTACATGGAACGACGGTAGCGCCCACCCACCCGATAGAGCGTCTCGGCAATCTCGCCTAAACTCGCATGCCTCACCGTATGCATGAGCTCTGCGAAGACATTGCCGCCTTGCAGAACCACCTGGGATAATTGCTCCAAAGCTGCCTGCCGCTTGTCGCCCTGTGCCTGGCGAAAAGACTCCAGGCGCTGCAGCTGCTGGTCCTTCTCGTCATAGGAGCTTCGGGTGAGTGCTGCCGAGCCTCGCAACTCGGCCTGCCCTTTATCAGGGTTGATATAAGTATTGACACCAATAATGGGCAGGGTCCCATCATGTTTAAGCTGCTCGTAATACAGACTCTCTTCCTGAATCTTGCTGCGCTGATACTGGGTTTCCATCGCCCCTAGCACGCCACCGCGGCTCGAAATCCGTTCGAACTCTGCAAGCACCGCTTCCTCAACCGAATCCGTAAGGGCCTCCAAAAAATGAGACCCTTGATTGAGGTTTTCGCACTTATTGCTCCCAAGTTCCTTATTGATAATCAACTGAATGGCCATGGCTCGGCGTACGCTCTCTTCCGTCGGAGTGGTCAAGGCTTCGTCATAGCTATTGGTGTGCAGAGAATTGCAGTTGTCGATAAGGGCCATGTAAGCCTGCAGAGTGGTACGGATATCGTTGAAATCCATTTCTTGTGCATGCAAGGATCGTCCCGAAGTCTGGATATGGTATTTCAGTTTCTGACTTCTTTCCGACCCACCATAGATGTCTCGTATGGCAATGGCCCAGATGCGCCTTGCAACCCTGCCGATGACCGCATATTCCGGGTCTAAACCATTGCTGAAGAAGAAAGAAAGATTGGGCGCAAAATCGTCGATCTTTAGACCGCGAGCCAAATAATACTCAACATAGGTGAAACCATTGGCCAGCGTAAAGGCCGTCTGCGTGATGGGATTGGCTCCCGCCTCTGCGATATGATAGCCGGAAATCGAAACGCTATAGTAATTGCGGACAGATTTTTCCACGAAGTACTGTTGGATATCGCCCATCATTTTCAAGGCAAATTCTGTGGAAAAAATACAAGTATTTTGCGCTTGGTCTTCTTTGAGAATATCCGCTTGGACGGTTCCTCGCACAGACTGCAGGGTCTGATCATAGAGCTGCTGATGTTCCGTGGGATTGGGTGCGCGACCATTTTTCTTGATAAAAATATCCACCTGCTGGTCAATCGCGGTGTTGAGGAACATTGCCAAAATGATAGGAGCCGGACCGTTAATCGTCATGCTCACCGAGGTGCTGGGCGAAATCAAATCAAAGCCGCTGTATAGCACCTTCATATCATCCAGATGAGCGATGCTGACCCCTGATTCACCGACCTTGCCGTAGATGTCCGGCCTGCGATCTGGATCGGCGCCGTATAAGGTCACGCTGTCAAAAGCCGTGCTCAGTCGCTTCGAAGGGTCATCGGCGCTAAGAAAATGGAAGCGCGTGTTGGTGCGGGCCGGCCCACCCTCGCCCGCAAATTGACGCTTAGGGTCCTCGCCCTGACGCCGGAAGGGGAATAGTCCGCCCGTAAAGGGAAAAGATCCCGGACGGTTTTCTAAGAGGAGAAATCTAGCGATTTCAGCTTTGCTCCTCGTCGTCGGCAGCGCGACTTTAGGTAACAAGAGATGAGATAGAGACCGAAATCCGCTCTCTATTTTGACTTCTTGACCACGCACTTTGTAACTGAACTCGTCCTTCGCATAGTCGGCGCGAATTTGGTCCCAGTTTTCCAATTCTCCGCGCAGCGCCAAGGGAATAGCTGCCCATGCCTCAGAAGTCTTAGCTTTTAGCACGTCCCTTGCCCCCGCGTCCAACGCGGACCCCAAATGCTCTTGGCAATGGGTTAGCGCTTCATAACTAGACACTTGCTGGACGATCGTATGGACGTTTTTATGGTAGGACCTCACGGCATTCGCGACTTCTGCTAAATATCCATTTCGACGAGAAGGAATCAGGGCATCTCGATTGCTGGAGGCAACGCTATAGCGGCGTGTCGAGGCCGGAACCAGTTCCGTTTTCCCGCAGCTATCTCTGAGCTTGGCGCAAAGTAATTCATAGAGCCCGTTGACCCCATCGTCATTGAAACGACTAGCGATGGTGCCAAAAACAGGATAATGCGCCTGCTCCACACCTTTAAAACGCCCCCGCCTTAGCACGGTACGGATATCACGCAGGGCATCAGGTCCCTGAGGCCTTTCAAATTTGTTGACGGCGATCATGTCGGCAAAATCCAACATATCGATTTTCTCTAACTGACTGGCAGCACCGTATTCTGGCGTTGTAACGTAAAGACTAATATCCGCTAGCTCCAATACCGCTGATCCCGCTTGGCCGATACCGCTTGTTTCAAGAATGACAAAATCAAAATCCATGGTTTTTAAAAGTGCCAAGGCCGGAGCTGCTACCTTGGCCAATTCATTACCGGAATCCCGGCTCGCGAAACTGCGCAGAAATAAGCGATCATCAACGGCGCTATTAAAACGAATACGATCACCCAGCAAAGCCCCGCCCGTCTTCTTCTTGGAAGGGTCGATGCATATCACTCCAATGCGGATTTGCGGGAAATCAAAGAGAAAACGCGTGAGGATTTCGTCAGTCAGGGAACTCTTGCCCGCGCCCCCCGTTCCCGTGATACCAATGACTGGCGTGGTCGTTTTCTTTTGCGCGCCCGACAAATCCTTCATGGCTAGGATAGCCGCTTGCGCATCCATGCTGCCACTTTCAAGCTGGGTCAACACCCGGGCGAGCCGATAAATTCGTGGTGGCTTGCCGCTGATAGCGGACTGATGGACGAAATCCGAAATCCGCAGCATGTGTCCGATAATGCCTTCGAGGCCGAATCCCTGGCCGTCTTCAGGAGTATAGATCTTTGAGATGCCCTTAGATTCCAATTCACGAATCTCTGCCGGCGAGATGACACCGCCACCCCCGCCAAAGATTTTCACTTCCTTAGCACCAGCTTGGTCCAAAAGCTCGCGGATGTAGGTGAAGTACTCCATATGCCCACCTTGGTAGCTGGATAGAGCCACGGCTTGGGCATCTTCTTGCAACGCTGCCGCTACGACTTCCGCTGCGCTGCGATTGTGACCCAAGTGAACAACCTCTGCCCCACGGGCCTGTAACAGGCGTCTCATGATATTGATGCTAGCGTCGTGGCCGTCAAACAAGGAAGTAGCGGTGACAAAGCGAACTTTGTGCCGAGGGTGATAGGTCTTGTCGCTATTTTGAATGGCACCAACAGATGGGTTTGGACTGATCTTGGGTGAATTTTCACTGGGCTGAATCACGAGCACTCCATGGGCTAAAATCACGCAAATTTGGCGCTATAAGAAGAAGGCGGCGGAATTTATCCATACGCCATGCCCGGCTGGCATGCAAGAAGCGATTATGAACGTCGCCGAGCCTTGATGTTCTTCCACAATTGCGCCCAGGTAAGTCGATAGGCTATGGCTCCCGCGACGAGGAAAAAAGCCACCACGAGGCTTCCATTCACCAGCAGGATCAGACTCCAATTTAAGATTTCGGGCCAATCCTGGGTGCTAGCAAGAATCCATTCTCTGAGCCAAATCTGCAAAACAAGGGATAGAGCCCCCGCCAGGAAAACGCTTCCAAGGACCCGGAGCCCCTGTCCGGAGATCGCCTGCAAATCATAGCGCCGCAGCCCAAATAGAAGCAATCCCGCATTCAGGCCGAGAACGAGGCTAGCTGTGAGGGCTAGTCCTGGTGCTCCGAATCGCTGCACTAGCAAGGCATTAGCAAGGAAATTCACCCCAACGCCCACAAGGCTAGCAAGCATCGCATAGCGCGTGCGATCCATGGCAACGTAGGCGGAACTAAGTACCTTGACGAGTCCATAAAAGAGCAAGCCAATGCTATAGGCCGTCAGGATCCGGGCCGTGCCCTCCGTCGCTGCCCGGGAGTAAGCCCCAGATTGATAGATGAGAGAACAAAACTCGTAACTATTAACGGCCATGAACACGAAGCAGGGAATCATAACCCAGAACGTCGCTTGAATCGCCTGCCGCAACTTAACCTTCGCTTCCACGGGCCAGACGCCGCTGACGGTATTCTCCACGGTAAGGAGCCGCGCCAGCGCCGGCAAAGTCGCGTTGCCTAAGCCTACGGCTAAAATGGCTATGGGAAGCTGCCAAAGGCGAAAGGCATTGTTCAGCATGGTCACGGATCCAGGTTCCAAGCCCGTGGCAAAATTGGTATTCACAATCACATTCAACTGGGCTGCACTCGCAGCAATTGCAATCGGTCCCATCAAAAGCAAGATATTCTTGAATTCAGGGCTCAGTGAAAGAGAGAATTTCCAGGTGCATTCCTCCCGCAAAACTCGCCATACTCCGAGTCCTTGCATAGCGACCTGGCCGAGACCTCCCAGCAAAACCCCCACACCAAGACCCAGAATCCTTCGATCGCCAAATATTAAGTCCCACGATGGCGGCAGGTACGTCATGGCCCACAGTGAGAAAACCACCGCACCGGAAATATAACCTATATTAAAAAGCGACGAGGATGCGCCCGACACAAAAAACTGTCCGCGTTGATGCAAAACCCCCATAAATAAAGCCCCGACTATCATTAGGCCGATAAAGGGAAATAGCAGCCTGGTCAGGTTAGTCGTATAGACAGCGAACTCTGGTCCCCTGGCCTCATGCTCAAAAAGCGTCATGACTTCGACTAAATAGGGCGCCAAAAAAATCCCGGCGATACTGAACAGCACCGCAAAGGATCCTAAGAGAATCAGGGCCTCTCCTAATAAGGACTTTGCACGCTCGGGGTTACTTCCGTGCAACTGGGAATAGACTTTGGTGAACGCAGAGTTTAGCGCTCCCTCGGCTAGCATATC
>JBIKVD010000326.1:0-4887 GCA_044357055.1 Oligoflexales bacterium
TCAATACTGCAAAATTCCCCCATCCTCTATGCGATTAAATCGTATCAATCTCATGGCGCGCGATCGTCACACCTGTCAGTACTGTGGCACGGTACTCCTGGCCAAGCAGTTGACGCTGGATCACGTGATTCCAAAGAGTCGAGGTGGTCAGATGTCTTGGTCCAATATTGTTTGCTGCTGCAAAAAGTGCAATGTTTTCAAGGGAAGGAGAACCCCTGATGAGGCCAGGATGCGTTTGTTGCGGGAACCCCGTCAGCCCCATCTGTTGGAATTTATGAAGGACCTTGGTGGACAGGTTGCGGATCCCAGTTGGCGGCCTTTTTTGCCTGACTAAAAAGAAGAAAACCATTTCCTCGTCTCAATATTCTTTGATGCCTTCTGACTTTTGGTATTTGAAGCGGTTCTTCTGACGATCGCTTTCGAATTGTGTCTCCATTTCAACAGAATTTCCTGACGGTTTCTGCTCCTTTCTCTGGAGACGAGGGATTTCGACGACCCCGGCGATCCCTTGATGGCGCTCTTGGGGGCGAGAGCGAACGGGTTTAGCGGAGAAAGTTTCCTTCCTTTTCTCGGCAGCCTGAGATCTCTCAGCTGGTGAAGCCAAAGTCCCTTGGTGGGAACCCGAAGTCTTTTGCTGACCTGTCTCCACCGATTGCCGTCGAATCGTCGCGACCTGCCGGTAAAGCGGTTCGGTCTTTGGCAGAGGTAACTGGCAACGAATTTCAAATTTTTCTGATGTTTTGAACAGCTGGTGTAGGCGGCAGGAACTCAAGGTGGCATGATTTTGGGGAGGGTTGTGGAAAATCTGCCGTGCAGTGGCTTGATCCACGGGAAGCAGCGCCTCATCACGGCCGTTCCCCATCAAGCAGCGAACCACCGTATAGATTCCGCTATGTCTTTCGAAACGACAGTTTGTCCAGTGTCGCAGGCGAAGAAAGTCACCAACCCTGGCGCGTTCAAACGCGAGCTGGTCGCCCTGCAAAATTTCAGGTAGCAGCTCGGACCGCGAAAGGTCATACACGATTTGTTTTGTCATCAAGGCAAAATTGAATTGGAGATTGGTGCCAAAAGTCAGCTGGTTCAATTCATCGAGGATTTGCTTAGCCTGTGCGAAGTCGAGGGCAAAAAAATACAGATAGGCCGTAAGGATATGCTGGGTCATTTTCAGTTGCTCAAGGCCGATAGCGACGGACTTGGCCAAGCCATGATCGAGAATCCTAGATTGCAGATCTTCCCCGAAGGAAAGGAGGATTTCCACCCGATCAAAAAGCTCCTGGTATCTTTGTTTGTCGACGCGGTTGTCTGTGCGCAGGTAGTGAAAGTACTGGTCCTCCACCATGCGCAAGCCTTGCTCGAAAATGGTAGCATCTTCTTCGACCGGCCTCATGGTCTGGGCGTGAAGATCCATCGTTGTTTCAAAAAGCGCTGCTGCGGCGAACGCAAAAAGCAGGGCCGTCATGAGTACCTTTCTAGCGTGGACGGGATTGTGTGTTGGTTTTGTAGTCAATTTCTTCGCCTTTTATTCCCGAAGTCAGACGTGTTTTCAGCCGGCTGATTTTGGGCCGTCTTAGAAGGGTTTCGGCGAGTCCTCCTTGAACTTAACGCCATCCCAAAAAAACATAAAAACGTAAGGAAAGTCGGCCTATTGGTGCGACGGTTTCTTCTGTTTCCCTCGAAGAGCTAGGAAAACTGGCCCTTACTGCCAAGGCGGTTTTGCAGAGGGTGGCTAAGAAGTCGGTCGAGTAAAGTTAATGATATTGAATAGGTACAGAAATGACTTTAGAAACGTTTTCAAACTGCCGCCAAGTTGGATGGAGGAGATCGAGTTTCACGAGAGGCTAAGCTATGGAACATACTCTGGTCCTAAATGCAGATTTTCGGCCCATCGAGATTGTCGATTGGCAAAAGGCCATCTGCTATGTCTTTGCGGGGAAAGCCGATGTCATTGTCGAAGCCGATCGCCTGGTTCGAAGTGTTTCCCTACAAATGCAGCAACCTCTGGTCATCCGCCTGAAACGCTACTGTCGGTATATTTTTGATTTCAAGGGTATGCAATACAATCGGGTGAACCTGTTTTTCAGAGATGATATGCGCTGCCAATACTGCAGCAAGAAGCTGACCAAAGCCAATGCGACGATTGATCATGTGATCCCCAAGTGTAAAGGCGGACAGGACAGCTGGGAAAATACGGTTGCAGCCTGCATGGACTGCAACCAGAAAAAAGGCCATAGGACCTTGAGCCAAGCAGGGATGCTGACCAAAAATCCACTGAAAAGGCTAACTCTGAAAGACTATTTGGCGAAGAAAGGTTTCAGTTGGTGGGGTTTCTAGAGCCGGTCACCATTCCAAATTTGCCAAAATGACATATCCCAACCCTCGTCGTGACGGCCATTCGGCCTAAGTGACACAAAGTAGCAAATAGACGCAATAGTGTGCTAGATCTTCACCTTCGGCGCAGTTACCCGTCTAGGAGATGGAAGTTGAGGTGTGGATTGAACGATTTTTCCTACAAGGATGGGGTCGCCCATTGCGAAGGGCTTGCTTTATCCGATTTAGCGACTACATACGGGACTCCTCTCTATGTCTATTCCGCAAATACCTTGCGCCGCCACTTACGGGATTTTCGTCAGGCCCTAGAAGGCTTAAATGCTCTGTGTGCTTTTGCGGTGAAATCGAATAGTAATTTGACACTTCTCAGCATGATAAAAGGGGAAGGTTTTGGGGCCGACATCGTTTCCGGCGGAGAGCTGCAAAGGTGTTTAAAGGCCGGTTTTTCCCCTGATAGAATAGTATTCTCCGGAGTGGGCAAGCGCAGCGATGAACTAGAGCTCGCTGTAGAAAAACAAATATTCTCCATCAATGTAGAGTCGTTATTCGAGCTTAAAACCCTGGTTCGGGTTAAAGTAAGCGAGGATGCGCCGGTCAATGTTTGTTTACGCCTGAATTTTGACATTCATGCGGCAACCTCCGACAAGATTAAAACAGGGGCTTTGGATAGCAAATTCGGTATCCCTATCGCCGAATTGCCTGAAGCCATGAGGCTATTGAAAGACGCGCCGAAAGCTTTCCGCCTGCGCGGGTTGGCCTGCCATGTGGGAAGCCAAATCCTCGATTTAGCTCCCTTTAGCGCAGCTTGCCAGCTGTTAGTCCAGACGGCCAGTGAGTTACGCGCGCAGGGCCTACCCATCGAGTTTGTCGATGTCGGCGGCGGCTTAGGAATCCGATACAAGGACGAGAATCCACCGACCCTCCAAGATTATGCAGACGTTTTGAGACGTTGTCTTTTAGGGCAGAATTTGAAGTTGGTGACCGAACCGGGCCGCGTTTTGGTGGGCAATGCGGGGATCGCCATCACCAAAGTGTTGGGGGTAAAGCGTAACCCACAAAAGCGATTTGTCGTGGTTGACGCTGGGATGAATGACTTGCCTCGCTTTGCAATTTATGGGGCTTACCACGAAATCCTCTCCGTGGCGCCGAGGCAGGGTTCGCAGGAGGTTTTTGATATCGTCGGACCCGTCTGTGAGTCCACGGATGCGCTGGGGAAGAACCGCGATATGGTAGAGCCAATGCCGGGGGAATATTTATTCGTCCGCGGTGCAGGCGCCTATTGCGCTTCGATGGCATCTACATATAATACGAGGCCGATTGCCCCCGAGGTTCTCGTCGACGGCAACTCCGTTCGCCTCATCCGGCGACGGCAGACGATCGAAGAACTCTGGGCTCAGGAAACGAATGAAGTTCAAGATAACGCGAAATAGGCCATGCAATAGGTAGCAGAATCATGCAAATGGATGGGAAGCAAGTATTGACCCGGTTTCATGCCCCCCTGCCGACGGACGCAGCCATTGTGCAGAAATACGGCGGCACTTCTGTTGGAAGCGTGGAGCGAATCCAGGATGTCGCAGACCGTATTTCCCAAATGTATCAGGCGGGCTACAAGAATCTCGCCATCGTCGTTAGCGCTATGTCTGGCGAAACCAATCGCTTGGTCGCCTTGGCAAGGTCCGTCAATCCCAATATTCCGGGTAAAGCTTTAGATATGGCTATATCTGCAGGAGAGCAGGTAAGCGTCGCCCTTCTGGGTGCCGCTCTCGATGGCGTGGGCGTACCTGCGGACCTCTATTTGGCCCATCAGCTGGGGATTCTCACCACGAATAGCCATACGCAGGCAAGAATCCTTTCCATCCAGGCGGAAGAAATCCTCGCGGGTTGGGCCAAAGGTCGCGTGGCTGTGGTTGCTGGGTTTCAAGGGGTTTCCGCCCAAGGCGACGTGACCACACTAGGTCGCGGGGGTAGCGATACGTCTGCCGTGGCTTTAGCCGTAGCGCTAAAGGCGGATTTTTGTGAAATCAACACAGATGTGGATGGGTTTTATTCAGCAGATCCCCGCCTCGTGCCAGGGGCTCGCCTGATTCCCGTCATGGATTACGAGACGGCGCTAGAGATGGCTTCTCTGGGTAGCAAAGTGCTTCATAGCCGCTGTGTGGAGATCGCGGCACGTCATCAAATGCCGATAAAAGTTCGCAGTTCTTTCCATCGCAACGAAGAGATTGGGACAGTGGTTATGAAACTAAATGAAAAGGAATTGATCGAGAGCCCTGCGGTTTCAGGTGTGACCTTACAGACCGGGGTGGCCCGAGTCGTGGTCACGGGGATTATGCCGGGTACTTTGGAAATTGAAAAAGTCTTTGCGGCCGTGGCTGCCGAAGAGGTCAATGTCGACGTGATTGTTTTTGACAGCAGCGTTGCGGGATCCCATTCCGGTGGGGGGATAAGCTTCACTTGTGAAGAGTCCTCCTTAGGCGTCACTTTGTCGGCTTTGCAGCGTTTGATTTCTGATCAGGGTTGGGCGAAGGCTAAGGTGGAACATCAGTCCGGCTTGAGCAA
>JBIKVD010000058.1:0-15587 GCA_044357055.1 Oligoflexales bacterium
TTACTTCCTTCATGTGCTCATCAATCAAAAGTACCTGGCCCACGGTGCCGTTATTCTCTATTTGGTTGCATCCGTGTGGCTACCTGGTCTCGGCTGGGAAGACAATCTCTATCGCTTCGGTAATTTACCAGGATTTCAATACTCCGAAATGAACGGCTACGGGCCTTTCCTAAGCTCCATTCGGGCGTTTCAGCTCTACTGGGGATTAGCAGCGATTCTATTGCTGGCTGGCTCCTACGCGTACTGGCCGCGAGGCAGCGAAACGTCGTTCTCGACTCGCTCGCGTTTCTTCCGCCATAGCCTAAAGGCGCCAGGAAGGAAACGCAACTGGGGTATCTTCGTAGCAACTCTGCTGACACTATTTATCGGTCAGGGCGCTTATGTGTTCTATAACACCCACATGCTCAATCGCTATGAAACTGCTGACATGAAGAAGAAAAATCAGGCCGATTATGAGAAAAAGTATTCCTCCTATATGTCCCAGCCACAACTGCAATTTGTAAGCATCCAAGCACAGGTCGATTTCTATCCATCAGAATCAAGGATGAATAGTATCCTGACCGCGACGCTAAAAAACACAAACGATGTGGATGTTGAGGAAATCTTCCTGAATATCCCCGTAGCAAGAGACTCATTCCTAGTCAGCATGGAAGGCATCGCCTTGCAGCTGATCGAAGAAGATGAGAAATGTGAAGTCTATCGCTACAAACTCCCTCGCGTGATTCACCCTGGTGAAAGCATCGTTTTTACTTATAACCTTAAGTTTGCGCCTCAAGGCTTTGTCAATGACCAGCCAGAAGTTCTTATTGTTGAGAATGGTAGCTTCTTCAACAACACTCAGATGTTCCCTACCATCGGCTATAATCCCGGCGCAGAACTCGCCACAGACCGAGACCGCGAGCGCCATGGTCTATCGCCTAAGCCCCGTATGCCCGCTATTAACGACGAAAATGCTTGGCAGACCAACTATGTGAGTCACGATGCCACCTGGATTAACTTTGAGGCGACGGTCAGCACCTCACAGGATCAAATCGGCATTGCACCCGGATATTTGCAAAAGCAGTGGCAAGAAGGTGATCGCAGCTACTTCCATTACAAAATGGACCACAAAGTGATTAACTATTACGCCTTTATGTCCGGTCGCTATGAGATAAAAAGGGATGTCTGGAAGGGAGTGAACATCGAGGTCTATTACCATAAAGGGCACGAATACAACCTCTATAGTTTTATCGCTGCGACGAAGGATGGCTTGGATTATTTCAACCAAGCTTTCGGTCCTTATCAACATCGACAATTCCGCATCATAGAATTTCCTCGCTACGAAACATTCGCCCAGGCCTTTCCTAATACTATTCCTTATTCTGAAGCGATTGGTTTCATTGCCCGAGTCGATCCTAAAAACCCCAAGGATATCGATTACCCTTATTATGTAACCGCTCATGAATTAGCACATCAGTGGTGGGCACACCAGGTCATCAGCGCTGGAGTGCAGGGAGCTACCCTGCTTTCGGAATCCCTATCCCAGTATTCCTCCTTGATGATTATGGAGAAAAAGTTCGGTCGAGATAAAATGAGAAGGTACCTGCAATATGAGATGGATAAGTACTTGCAAAAGCGAGCGAAGGAGAATATCGCCGAAAAGCCGCTGTACTTGAATGAGAATCAATCTTACATCCACTATAATAAAGGAAGTCTGGCTTTATATGCCTTGAGAGAGACGATCGGCGAAGAAACACTGAATGCTGCGATCCGCAAGTTCCGCGACGCCAATGCTTATCAGGAGCCGCCCTATACCAATGCTTTAAAATTTGTTGAATCACTTAAGGCCAATATTGACTCCCGCCACCACGAACTTATCGACGATCAATTGACGAGAATCACTCTTTATGACAATCGCCTTCTTAACGACCAAGTAACAAAAGAGGGGGAAACTTATACCGTTGAAGTTTCTGCCATCGGACGGAAAGTCTACGCGGACGGGCTCGGCCAAGAAGAGGAGGCTACCTTCACTCAGCCCTTTACGCTAGTAGTCGAAGCCGAAGAGGGCAAAGTCATTCATACGCAAACGATTGAACTTAGTAGTGGCGAGAATCGCCTCTCCGTGCAACTCCAGGAAAAGCCACGCAAAATCCTTCTCGATCCCCAAAGTATTTGGATTGATAAGAATCGAAGTGACAATGAAATTAGTCTCAAATTGTAGGTGCTCCAGGAGGGCTCAGCCTCAATTATCAAAAAAAATCTATGCCTTCACTCTAACGAGTGATGATGGGGAGGAGATTAGTTAGTCTCTAGCGCTTTCGCGCCAGAGACGTGTCCTGGCAAGCGAAGCGCAGAAGGATCCCCCCGGCTCCCCCAGATGAGTATCTGATCCCAAGCGCATGGCTCACCGAGGCTAGCTTTTGAGCGCTTCTTACCAGCTTATCATGTCATAATCGTTGTCGAATTTGTGCATTCTGCAAAAATCCTAAAGTTTCTCCGTTAACACCCGATCCCTCCAACCAATTGTAGCTGTAGCAAATTCAGCGCTTTCAAAAAATCCTCATATAAGGTTCATGAATATGGCAAAGCGAACGTGGTACACATGGCGAATGACATTGGTAGGGCTGGCAATGTTTACCTCTGGCTGTGAAAATGAAGAGCCGGCGCAGGCCCCCGTCGCTGCCGCAGCTGCTTGTGATACTTCGGACAGTGATCCAGCGGTGACCATAAAAGCACTCGATAGCGAAGCGGAATCTGCCAGCTGTCCTCCCAAAGTTACAACAACCAAACAACCAGACAACGAGGAAGATGCTGGTGAGGGTGATGTGGATTTGCCATCAGACGACGAGGATCTAGTGGTTGAAGAGGAAGTGCTACCACCAGTGCCTGTTCCACCTTTACCTCTCGCATCCTTCGACGCTGTCGCAGCGAACCAACTCGGCGGCGTTACCTATACGGTCGCCTTTCCAGCCAACACAGAAAATTACGAGACCCTCGTGATTTCCGCAAAAATGGGCGCGGTTGCACCCGCTGACTGCGAAGATGGATTTCCGGTACTCTACATTACGGGCGTTTTTACGGGATCCTTCTCTTTTACACTAGCAAGCAGCCTGCCTGGAACTCAGATGAGTTTTCTTGCCTGCGTTGAAGGCGTCGGTGATTTTGTGGTCCCAAGCGGAACGGCAGAGAACATTAGTATTTCAAATACCCATCGGGTCTTTACCAGCTCTGAGTCTTTTACTGGTAATATGCTGGCTGATTATGGCGGCTCCTATTTTGTCAACGGTCTTGATGGCGCTGATTTCCGTTGTCAGAAACTTGCTGATGATGCCCAACTGGATGGCACCTTTCGTGCTTATCTCTCCACCCCAGGACACCCCGTGGCGGATCGGCTGCACTTTTTTGGCAACTTAGTGAATCTGCAGGCTACGCCGGCAACGGTGGCAACCGGTCGTACAGACCTTTTCGATGGCACTTTAAGTGCTCCCATAAAATATGATGAGAATGGCGATCCCGTCGATAACGCGTACATCTGGGGCGGGACAGAAGTAACCGGTGCCTCTGGCTCAAACTACTGTAACTACTGGTCGAGTCCTGGTGGTGCCTCAGGACGCGGTGGGGATTTGGAAGCCCTCAATCAGGATTGGATCAACGTCAATAGCTTCAATTGCAATATGAGTCATCACCTTTTGTGCGTGGAACAAATACCAACAGCAGTTTTTGAAGTGCCTTATTTTGATGTCGTTGCGACCGCAACCCCAAATGAGTATGAGATCCAGCTGCTTCTGCCCTCAAATCCTGAGCTTTATGATCATTTAGAAATACATGCCGATAATGGCTTAAGCGGAGTGGGGCCCGGCTGCTCAGATGCTGGCGACATGATTCGCTCCGAAAACGCCTTTGTCCCCCTTGATTATATTACGTTCAATTATAATCAAACACCTGGACTATCTTACAGCTATCGCGTTTGCGTTTGGGACAGCTTCGGCAATTTGCTGGCCGATCAATTAAAAGTGATTTATGGGGATTCCGCACATGATATGTTCCTCAGCTCCATATTCTTCACGGGCAATATGACAGCGGCCTTCGGCTCCCATACCAATGCCTATGCATCAGGAGTGGCTGGCGCGGATGATCGCTGTCAGCAACTAGCCGAGGCTGCTGGATTCACCGACAGTGTCTGGAGGGCTATCCTTTCCCAAAGCGGAGGTGGTACCAACAACGCATCAAGTCGCTTAACATTTGGCGGAGCCATTCATGCAGTTTCTGGCGCGAAGGTAGCTGACAATAGTGCTGACCTATGGGATGGAACCATAGATCTAGCGGGAGGCGTACAAGTTCAAGAATCTGGAGCAGCTCTATCCAGTTTCTCGGTGGTCTGGACTGGGTCTACGAATGCTGGCGAATATACGGCAGGGAACAGCTGCACAGATTGGACCTTGGACGCTGGTTTTGGTGATGGTGGCTATTCAGATAATTTTGGTGGTAATACTTGGATCAATACCGCCGCTGGAAATTGCGGCAGCACTTATCCCCTCTATTGCGTCTCTCAGTGAGTGCTCAATCTTTGAGTTCTCCAAAGGGCAGACCTTATTCCAGGATGGGCCCCATCCATCCCCAACGGTCTTCTGCTGACATCGGTAACCCTGGAAAAAACGAACCAAATTCGGCCTCTCTGCCGAAAACCGAGCAGTGCCTAGACTAGCGCGACCACGGTTCCATCGCCATGGCAACCGCCTGAAAATACGACACTAATTTATCTTTTGCTAATTTTTCTAAAGTTCCGCGCCCCATGCGTCGATCCCTTCTCGAATAAGGAAAGTGTTCATTTGTTGTGAGAGAAGAACGTCGGAGTATTTAAGTTGGCTTCGCTTTTAAAAAAGACTCCCCTTGCCGTAATCCTACTGATGTCAGTTGCATGCGGGAAGGCTAAGTTTGAGCCAAAAGTAACTGTGAAGGAGAGAGCTCCTCTTGAAGTTCAGGATTCAGCTCCGAATTTCACGATAAATGACGGCAAGCTCTTTACCAACTCGCGAGCTGTGACTCTCAATATAAAAAATCAGTTTCCCCAAGGGAAAATGCTCCGCCTGGGCTATCGTCAGGTTGCGGTCGGCTCTATGTCCTTGACGGAGGATGCTTGTCAGTTCGAGGAATGGTTTGTTCCAGAGAAAAACGACTTCTCCTACATTATTTCCGATTCAGCCCTAGAAGGTGAGTTGCAGATTTGCGCCCAACTCGGTGCTGACGATAGTCCTAACGAGCAGATCGCGACGCAAGGTCTGGTATTGGACGAGCAGTCTCCCGAAGTCACTTCCTTGAATGCACCCTATTTGGGACAGAGTCCTACAGCTCGCAAGACCCATGTCGAATTGCTTGGTACCTTGCGCGATAATCTCAGTGGGATAGAAGCCTTCTCGCTTTCCATTCAGCATGAAAAAACAAAGAAATGTTTTGATCCTGCCAAAGCCAATGGGTTTCTTGCGGCTTGCCCGCTGTGGATCGAAATTGACCCTAAAGAGTCGTGGTCCTATCAGCTCCCAGCAGACATCTTAAAAGATGGAGATTTCTACACTCTCGCTAGCACTGTCAAAGATCAAGCGGGAAATGTTTTCAATATGGAGAGTTTGAGCCGCTTTCAGTGGCTAGAAACCGGCTTGGTCAGTGCTGATTTTGAGATCAATGATGCTGCACTCTTCACCATGAGTGAGAGCGTCACTATCAAACTCCTATCGGATAGTCTGGTACATAGTTATCAGATCTCGGAAGGCACGGAATGCGGCAGTGAAATTTGGCACCCATATACTTCTGCATCTAATAGCTTTCCTTTTCTCTTAAGTGCCAGCGAAGGAAGCAAGACGATATGCTTGCAAACAAAGGATAGTACTAATGAGCTGCGCCTGCCCGTCGTGAAAAACATCATCCTGGATAAGACGCTACCGACCTCCGCCTTCAATGTAGCTGCGTCCATTGGTCCGACTACCACGGCAGGGGCGAATACGACCATCTCCGGTTCTGCGTCCGATGCTACATCAAATGTCTCGGCTGTGCACCTGGCCTTTAAAGACACCAACACCAACCAGTATCTTAGCGGCGGCACTTTTAGCTCAGCTACTGCCGTTTGGTATGCGGCCACCGGGACCGCGATTTGGACTTACGACTTAGCAGATGCTGCTTTAAGTAACGGCGTCACTTACGAAGTCTCGTCACGCGCTACGGATGGGGCGACCAATCTCCAAAGCACCTTTGCCACGGACAGTTTTGCCTGGGATGCCAGCGCACCTGCGCCTGATTTTGTCATCAACAGTGATGATACGTACACCACGCTTACGAGCGTGACCTTGACCCTGGACGACGACACTGGCGTCTACGAATATCGCGCCGCTAACTCGCTAAGCTGTGCGGCGGCTACCTGGACGACCTATGCAGGGCCTGTCGCTCATGCTCTACAAGCCGGAGACGCGGTCAAGACCGTATGTATGCAGGTCCGCGATAATCTAGGCAATGAGAGCAGCGGTTTTACAGACACCATAACCTTGGATCAAGCTTTGCCCGATTCTAGCCCCACAGTGGCTGCAACTTTGGGACTTAACTCAAATATGGAAATTACTGGTACCGCCTCGGATACCACAAGTGGTGTCAATGCCGTGCATATCGCGGTACGCAACACGACCACCAGTCAATATTTCAATGCAGGTAGCTATAACTCAGCCACAGCGGTTTGGATGGCAGCAGCCGGCACCGACACCTGGACCTTTACCCTTAGTCAGACGGGCCTTGCCGATGGCGTCACTTATGAGATTGTTAGCCGCGCGACGGATACTGCTAGCAATGTCGAAACGAGTTTTGGTTCCGATAGCTTTAGTTGGGACGCCTCGGCTCCGGGAGCTACCTTTGCCATTAACACTGGCGATGCCTATACCAACGCCGAAGCTGTGACTTTGACTTTGACCGATGCCACTGGGGTGGCTCAATTCCGCAAAGCCAACGGCGCTGACTGTTCCGCCGCTCTATGGACTGCCTACGGCGGTCCTATCGCTCACACCTTAGCGGCGACCGACGGAGCTAAGACCGTTTGTTTGCAGGTTCGCGACAGTTTTGAAAACGCTTCGGGCACCGAAACAGATAGTATCACCTTGGACAAGATCCTTCCCACCTCGGTCCCCGTCATTGGCGCAAACCTCGATCCCAGCTCTACAGCCGGGGCTACCACCGAAATCTCCGGAACGGCTAGCGATGCGACGAGCGGTATTGCAGCTATCGATATCTCCCTTAGCAATGGCACAAACTGCCTTAACTCAGGCAAAACCGCTTTTGATCAAGCTTGCCCAACTTGGCTTTCCGTAACGCCTGGTACCAGCTGGACTCTAACTGTAAACGACAGTGTCTTGGCTGACACGGTGGCCTACACAGCCAGTTCTCGCGCCACCGATGCCGCGAGCAATGTGCAGTCAACCCTGGGAAACGATAGCTTTACTTGGCTCGTGAACGATGCACCGAGCATTGCGGTTAATCAACCGGCAGACGGCAATGATGCCATCAGTGAAAATGAGAATTATAACATTGCGCTCGCGGCCTCAGATTCCGACAGTGCAGCTCTCGTAAACCTCTACCATAGCACGGCCAACACTGGGTGTTCGGCAGGACTTACTGGCTGGACCCTCATTGTTAACAATCTGGCGGAAAATACCACCACCTATGCCTGGGACACCACAGGTCTAGCACAAGGCAACTACTATATCTGCGCCGTAGCAACAGACGGCAGCTTGACGAGCTACGATGTTTCCGATTCTCTTCTGCGCATCACCGGCCCGGCTTTTATTTCAGCATGGAACACCAACAATACTTCTGCCGGCTCGTCCACAGCGACTCAAATCACCTTACCGCTCGTGAATCACGCCAGCAGTAGCTATGACTTTATCGTCGATTGGGGCGATGGTAGCTCCGACGCCATTACTGCTTGGGATGCTGCTGCCAAGACTCACACTTATGGTGCTGCTGGCCCCTATACCATTAAGATCCGAGGCACGCTTACCGGATGGCAGTTCGGCAATACGGGCGACAGATCAAAGATCACCAATATCTCTCAATGGGGCGGTTTTAAATTCGGCAATGCAGGCTCTTACTACTATGGTGCTAATAACTTAACCCTTACCGCCGTGGATATTCCCGACCTTACCGGCACCACGTCTATGATCAGCGCCTTTCGCGATTGCGCAGCATTAACAACAGTGCCAAATATGGGTAGTTGGAACACTGGTGCCATTACTAATATGGCATCTATGTTCAACGGATCAAGCAATTTTAACCAAGACATCGGCTCTTGGAATACGAGCTCAGTTGCCTCTCTCGCGTCCATGTTCAAAAGCGCCAGCCTCTTCAATCAGGACCTCAGCGCATGGAATACGACCGCTGTTTTAGTGATGCAATCGACCTTCGAAGAAGCCTCAGCCTTTGATCAACCTATTGGAGGATGGAATACTGCTGCTGTTTTCACCATGAGTGCGATGTTTAAAGGCGCAACCGCGTTTAACCAACCGATTGGGTCTTGGAATACATCCTCTGTCACCACGATGAGCCAGATGTTTTTTAGCGCTTCTGTATTTAATCAAGACATCAGTAGTTGGAATACCAGTTTGGTAACCAATATGGATAGCATGTTTAGCGGAGCTAGTGCTTTTAACCAGCCTATAGGGTCATGGAATACAAGTAATATGACAGACATGGGATCGATGTTTAGTACAGCAAATGCCTTTAACCAAAATATAAGCAGTTGGGATATAGCTGATGTTACTGATATGGCAAATATGCTGAATACTCCTGCCATCAGCACCTATAACTACGATGCCACTCTAATATCATGGTCTAAACAATCTCCGGTTT
This sequence comes from Oligoflexales bacterium, assembly GCA_044357055.1. GTDB lineage: Bacteria > Bdellovibrionota_B > Oligoflexia > Oligoflexales > JBIKVD01 > JBIKVD01. The sequence goes on from JBIKVD010000058.1 coordinate 8,860, forward strand.
CCCGGACCTTTGGCGCTGGTACTCGCCCCTACTCTAATGGGACCGCAGCTACTCGTCGCGGTGTTCTCGCAAGCACTTATAGTTGGACCATAACAGACGGCGGTCCTAATGCTAGCTGGCCCAGTTCAGGAGCTTTCGCAGCCACCACTGGTCTCGTATCCAATGCCTTCACTCTCAACTGGACCGCAGGCAGCGATGCCGTCACCCCAATTGCCAACCTTGAATACTTTGTTTGCTCGGGAGCCAGCGCCCTGGCTATCGACACCGCTCCGGAATGTCTAGCAGCCACTCAAGAAATGGCATGGACGGCGAATACTCTGACCATAAATCTTACCGGCAAAACCCCAGAAGCGACTTACTATTACAACGTGGTCATGCGCGACGCCGCGGGCGACAAGGTCGTCTATGATGGCGTCACCGTTATCACTCCAGCCAATGCCGTACCTACGATAGCTGTAATGCAGCCTGCCGATGGCAACGATGCTATTAGTGAGGATGAGACTTACAATATCGCTCTCAACGGCGGCGATGTAGATGATGTCGCCACGATTTCTTTGCATTACAATACCGTCAACACTAGCTGTTCAGCGGGACTCACAGGCTGGACGCAAATAGCCACCGGCCTAGCAGAGAGTACCAACACCCACGCTTGGGACACCACAGGACTGGCCCAAGGAAACTATTATGTCTGCGGGGTGATTACCAACGGTACTCAAACAGCCTATGACGTCTCTGATGTGCTGCGGATCACCGGCCCGGCTTTTATTTCAGCATGGAACACCAACAATACCTCTGCCGGCTCGTCCACAGCGACTCAAATCACCTTACCGCTCGTGAATCACGCCAGCAGTAGCTACGACTTTATCGTCGATTGGGGCGATGGTAGCTCCGACGCTATTACAGCCTGGAATGCCGCGGCTAAAACTCACACTTATGGCGCTGCGGGCCCTTATACCATTAAGATCCGAGGTACGCTTACCGGATGGCAGTTTAATAACACAGGAGACAGATCTAAGATCACCAATATCTCTCAATGGGGCGATTTCAAGTTTGGAAATGCAGGCTCTTACTACTATGGTGCTAATAACTTAACCATTACTGCTACTGATATTCCCGACATTCCAGGCACCACGTCTATGACCAGCGCCTTTCGCGATTGCACAGGATTAACAGCAGTGCCAGATATGGGAACTTGGGACACTAGCGCCGTAACAAATATGTCTTACATGTTTGGGGGTGCCAATAATTTTAATCAAAATATCGGCGCGTGGAACACGAGCGCAGTAACCGATATGTCCAGTATGTTTTGGAGTGCCTCTGCCTTTAACCAAAATATTGGGTCCTGGAACACAGCTGCCGTAACCAACATGTCCCGCATGTTCCGATCTGCTACCGTGTTCAATCAGAATATTGGGGGATGGAATACTGGTTCCGTTACCGACTTGTCTATGATGTTCAGATCGGCCATAGCATTTAATCAAAATATTCAATCTTGGAACACAAGTCTCGTAACGGATATGGCCGAGATGTTTAACGATGCTAGCGCCTTCAATCAACCCATTGGATCGTGGAATACAAGTTCTGTTACTAGCTTCTTCGAAATGTTTCGCAGTGCTACTGCTTTTAACCAAAATATTGGGAGCTGGAATACCAGTGCCGCAACCAGTATGAATTATATGTTCGGATTAGCTAGTGCATTCAATCAAGACATCAGTAATTGGGATGTAAATCAAGTCACGAATATGTCCGATATGTTAAGTTCGACTAGCATGAGTACCTATAACTACGATGCCGCCATCATTTCTTGGTCTAAGCAGACTCCCGGATCCCGGACCCTCGGAGCAAGCGGACGCAGTTATTCTGGTGGCACGGCCACGACACAGCGTGGAGCCTTAACAGCAACCTATGGTTGGACGATTGCGGATAACGGCGTCAACTCAAATTGGCCAACATCCGGAGCCTTTGCTGCAACCACAGGTCTGATTTCCAACGTCTTCACCCTCAACTGGACGGCTGGCAGCGATGCTGTCACACCGACAGCCAACCTTGAATACTTTGTTTGCTCTGGAGCGAGCGCTCTAGCCATCGACACCGCTCCCGAATGTCTTGCCGCCACTCAGGAAATGGCATGGACAGCGAATATCTTGACCTTAAATCTGACAGGCAAAACTGCCGTCACCAGCTATTACTACAACGTTGTGATGCGCGACGGCGCAGGAGACAGAGTAGCCTACAATGGCGTCACCGTCACCACTCCAGCTAATGCAACTCCTACCATAGCTGTGATGCAACCCGCCGATGGCAATGATGCGGTGAGTGAAAACGAAACCTACAATATCGCTCTTAGTGCTGGTGATGTGGATGACGTTGCGACCATCTCTTTGCATTACAACACTGTCAACACGAGCTGCTCAGCGGGTCTGACCGGATGGACCCAAATAGCCACCGGCCTGGCAGAGAATACCACCACCCATGCCTGGGACACCACAGGATTGGCCCAAGGAAACTATTATGTCTGCGGGGTGATTACCAACGGCACTCAAACCGCCTATGACGTTTCGGATCATGTGCTGCGGATCACTGGATCGGCCTTTATTTCTGCATGGAACACAAACAACACAAGCGGCGGTTCCTCAGCAGCGAATCAAATTGCCCTACCGCTCGTGAACGACGCCAGCAGCAGCTATAATTTCATCATCGATTGGGGGGACGGCAGCTCAGACGCTATCACTGCTTGGGATGCCGCGGCAACAACTCACACTTATGCTATCGCTGGAGCCTACACCGTAAAAATCAGAGGAACCATCACCGGTTGGCAGTTTGCTTACGGCGGCGACAAATCAAAGATCACGAATATTTCCCAATGGGGTTCCTTTAAGTTCGGCAACGTCGGATCATATTTTGAGGGGGCAAACAACCTCACGATTACGGCTACAGATATCCCGAGCATGACCGGCACCACGACCATGTCTGATGCTTTTATGTGGTGCAGTTCCCTTAGCACGATCCCAAATATGGGTTCGTGGGATATGAGTAACGTTACAAATATGAGCCAGATGTTCTATTTTACTAGCGCGTTCAATCAAGACATCAGCGGTTGGAATACCTCTTCCGTTACAAACATGAACGGCATGTTCATCCATGCTGGAGTCTTTAATCAGAACATTGGCAGCTGGAATACCTCTGCAGTCACAGACATGGGCGGCACTTTCTATTTCGCCATGGCCTTTAATCAAAATATAAGCAGTTGGGATACTTCGGCTGTAACGAATATGGCTGCGATGTTTGCCGGAGCTTTTGCATTCAACCAAAATATCGGCGCTTGGGATACTTCGGCTGTTACCAATATGGCCTCGATGTTTGCCAATGCTAGTGTCTTCAACCAAAATATTGGCGTTTGGGATACTTCGGCTGTAACCAATATGAGTTCGATGTTTAACGCAGCAAGCGATTTTAATCAAAACATTGGCGGATGGAACACGACGTCCGTGACCAACATGAACCAAATGTTCTATGGTGCTAGCGCGTTTAATCAAAACATTGGCAGCTGGAATGTTTCTGCTGTAACAAATATGGAGACCATGTTCCGGAATGCGACCTCATTCAACCAAAGTCTTAGCAGCTGGAATACAAGTTCCGTTACAAATATGATTTCGACCTTTGAAGGCGCCGCGGCTTTCAATCAAAATATAAGCGGATGGAATGTAGCGTCAGTTACTAACATGACGACAATGCTTGCTAGCTCGGGGCTAAGCACCTACAACTACGATGCAGCTCTTATTTCCTGGTCTAAGCAAAACCCGGTTGCACGCGCACTCGGAGCAAGCGGCCGTACCTATTCAAGTGGCACTGCTACCACGCAACGTGGTGTCTTAACAGGATCCTATAGCTGGACCATCACTGACAACGGCGCCAACGCGAATTGGCCAACATCCGGAGCCTTTGCTGCAACCACAGGTCTGGTTTCCAACGCCTTTACCCTCAACTGGACCGCTGGTAGCGATGCAGTCACACCGACAGCCAACCTCGAATACTTTGTTTGCTCTGGCGCTAGCGCCCTAGCCATCGACACCGCTGCCGAATGCCTCGCAGCTACTCAGGAAATGGCATGGACAGCGAATACCTTAACCTTGAATCTAGCAGGAAAGACTGCAGTGACCAGCTATTACTATAACGTCGTGATGCGTGACGCTGCGGGAGACAAGGTTGTCTACGATGGTATCTCCGTCACCACTCTAGCAAATGCCGCTCCTACTATAGCTGTCATGCAGCCAGCAGACGGCAACGATGCCGTGAGTGAAAACGAAAGCTACAATATCGCTCTTAGTGCTGGTGATGTGGATGACGTCGCAACCATCTCTTTGCATTACAACACTGTTAACACGAGCTGCTCAGCGGGTCTGACAGGATGGACCCAAATAGCCACGGGCCTCGCAGAAAACACGACAACCTATGCGTGGGACACTACGGGTTTAGCCCAGGGAAATTATTATGTCTGCGGTGTGATAACGACCGGCACGCAAACAGCCTATGACGTTTCAGATCATGTGCTTCGGATCACCGGTCCCGCTTTTATCTCTGCCTGGAATACCAATAATACTTCCTGGGATTCCTCCGCAGCCAATCAAATAGCCTTACCACTCGTGGACCATGCGAGCAGCAACTATAATTTTATCGTGGATTGGGGGGATGGGAACTCCGACGCTGTCACAGCTTGGGATGCCGCTGCTATTACGCATACTTATGCAAGCGCGGGTAGCTATACGCTAAAAATTCGCGGAACGATAACCGGGTGGCGGTTTAATGGTGGTGGGGATAGATCAAAAATCACTAATATTTCGCAATGGGGTTCCTTTAAATTTGGCAATGCAAATGGATACTTTTCTGGAGCTTCGAACTTGACTGTTACAGCTTCTGATATACCAGACATGAATGGAACCTCAGACATGTCCAGCGCTTTCCATTCATGCACTTTACTTGCAATAATACCCAATATGGGGAATTGGGATACCTCTGCGGTTACAAGTATGCAGTACATGTTTACTGGAGCAAGTACTTTCAATGAAAATATCGGAAGTTGGGACACCAGCAATGTCACAAATATGGCCTTCATGTTTGAAGGTGCTGTTGCGTTTAATCAAAACATTGGTAGTTGGGACACTAGCAAGGTCACGACGATAGAGCGGATTTTCAATTCTGCCTATGTATTTAATCAAAACTTGAACTCATGGGATGTTAGCGCAGTCACAAATATGTCCAACGCATTTTTTGGCGCATTGGCATTCAATCAACCGCTAGCGTCATGGAATTTGAATGGTGTTACAACTATAGAAAGAATGTTCTACGCTGCGTTAGCCTTTGATCAGGATATAAGCGGATGGGACACGAGTACTATCATAAACATGAACTCTGCCTTTCGCAGCGCTATTGCATTTAATCAAAATATTGGAGATTGGAATACAAGCGCAGCTACTTCCATGGCTGAAATGTTTACCTCTACTCCTTCGTTTGATCAAGATCTTAGCCGCTGGAATGTAACTAATGTCACTGACATGACCGAAATCTTTCAGGGGGCTGGCATGTCTACCTATCACTACGATGCAGCCCTCATCGCTTGGTCAAAACAAAATCCTGTCGCACGAAATTTTAGTGCCTCAGGCCGAACCTACTCGAATGGCACAGCCGCCACACGGCGTGCAGTGCTGGCCAGCACCTATAGTTGGACGATTTCAGACTCTGGTTCAAATCCAAATTGGCCAACATCCGGCTCTTTTAACACCACCACTGGTCTAATATCAAACGCCTTCACCCTCAACTGGACCGCAGGAAGCGATGCAGTCACCCCAACCGCTAACCTCGAATACTTTGTTTGTTCTGGAGCCAGCGCCCTCGCCATCGACACCGCTCCAGAATGTCTGGCAGCCACTCAAGAAATGGCATGGACGGCGAATACTTTGACATTGAATCTGACAGGAAAGAATCCAGTAACCAGCTATTACTATAACGTCGTGATGCGAGACGCCGCTGGCGACAAGGTAGTCTACGATGGCGTAACCGTCACCACTCCAGCCAACGCTCTACCGACGATTGCCATTACCTCTCCAGATGGCGTCAACGATGCGGTTAGCGTTTCAGAAACTTTTGCTATCGCTATCACCGGGTCTGACGCAGATCATAGTGCGACGATATCGCTTTATTATCACACAGCCAATACTAACTGTTCCGCAGGGCTAACGGGTTGGACCCAAATCACCACGGGCTTGGCAGAAAATACCACGAGCCATCCATGGGACACCACTGGGGTGGCGCTCGGAAACTACTATATATGTTCAGTCATTACCGATGGTCTGACCAGCGCCTATGACGTGTCCGATGGCATCGTGCGCGTCACCGGACCTGCCTTTATTTCAACTTGGAAGACAGACAATTCCGGCACTTCAAGTAACACACAGATCCTTCTTCCTCTCGTGGGTCACGTGTCCAGCAGCTACGACTTCGTGGTGGATTGGGGTAACAGCACTTACGACACGATTTCTGCCTGGGATGCTGCTGCAAAAACTCATACTTATGCCGCACCTGGGACCTACACAGTCAAAATCAGAGGAACCCTTACCGGCTGGAGTTTTAATTACGATGGTGATAAATCCAAGCTGACAAATATCTCCCAATGGGGATCTTTCAAGTTTGGCAATACCGGCAACTACTTTCTTGGCGCAGAAAACTTAACC
>JBIKVD010000327.1:0-4879 GCA_044357055.1 Oligoflexales bacterium
GTCAAAATGTCAAAGGGCTTTGGCTGAGAGCCTAGCGGATGCGATGGCTAGCTCATAAGAGCGAATCCGAGGAACGAGAATGGATGCTGACGGCACTGGACCATGACCCAATAGGAGAGGATAGGGCTGGAAAATAACGTTATCGTGGTGGGGGCGGGTTCAGCTGGGTTGGTGAGTTCCTATATCGCCGCTGCGGCCAAAGCCAAAGTCGTCTTAATCGAAAAGCATCGCATGGGCGGTGATTGCTTGAATACCGGCTGTGTTCCTTCCAAGGCGCTGATCAGGGCCGCCAAACTTGCCCATGACCTGCGTAAAGCCAAAGAGTTTGGTATTCGGGTTAAGGACTTCGACATTGATTTTGCTGCCGTCATGGCCCATGTCCATCAAGCGATTCAGAACATCGAACCCCATGATTCGATCGACCGTTATGAGAAATTAGGAGTCAGTTGTGTACAGGGGGAGGCAGAGATTCTGGATGAAAACACCGTGCGCGTGGGCCAAAGGGAATATCAAGGGCGAAATTTGATTCTTGCTCTAGGTGCGCGACCGAGAATCCCCCCGCTCCCTGGAATTGAGAATATAACTCCGCTCACTTCAGACAATCTCTGGGATCTACGTGCTCTGCCTGGCCAACTCATCGTGCTAGGAGGAGGGCCTATTGGCTGTGAATTGGCGCAGGCTTTTCGCAGGCTGGGCAGCCAGGTTGCTATCATAGAATCAGCTGCTCGTTTGATGCCTCGGGAGGACATAGATGTTTCGAGGCATATCGAGGAAAAATTCAGAGAGGAGGGGATCCAACTTTTTTTGGGTGCTAAGGCACAGCGAATCGAGTCCTCAGTCTCCGGAAAACGACTTGTGATAAAAACCACCCCCTCCGACTCAGTGTCGGGTATGGAAACCGAGATAGCTTTTGATCAGCTGCTTTGTGCGGTTGGTCGCATGGCAAATACCGAATCTTTGCCTTTAGAGCAGCTTGGGTTGTGCTTAAGCCCGCAAGGAACTTTGCAGACAGATCCATACCTATGCGCGAATGGCCGCGGAGTTTATGCCTGCGGCGATCTGGTTGGGCCCTTTCAATTTACCCATATGGCTGCACACCAGGCCTATTATGCGGTCACTAATGCTTTGATGCGCCCCTTTTATCGTGCTGCGGTGGATTATCGGGTGGTTCCCTGGGTGACCTTCACGGACCCTGAAGTGGCGCGCGTTGGTCTAAGTGAAAACGAGGCACAGCAGCGGGGCATCGCCTTCGAAAAAACGGTTTATGGGATGGATGACTTAGATCGGGCCATTGCCGACCGAGAGGCTTATGGATTTGTCAAAGTTTTGACGGTTCCAGGTAAGGATAAAATCCTAGGTGCCACTATAGTTGGCAAAATTGCTGGTGAGATGAATACCGAATTTGTGGCCGCGATGAAACATGGTTTTGGCTTAGGCAAAATCCTGGGTACGATTCATCCTTATCCAACTTACGGCGAGGCAAACAAATATGCCGCGGGACTGTGGCGACGGTCACGAGTTCCCCCTCGGGTGCTGCAAATTCTGAGTTGGTTTCAAAAAATGCGGCGTTAGCCGGCGCCCTCATGCTTGCCGGCTCGCTCTAAAGTCCTTGAAGGACTTATTCCTTGACTGCGTCCTTGTCCTTGCGTGGACCAAAAAAGGTGCGCTTGGCAAGATAGTCGTCTAAATAATGATTGAAGGCCATTTTTGAAATGATGGCCTTTACTTCTGCAAGGGCCTGCTCGTCCTCTGGCCTAAAAATGTACGCTATTTCAGCTTCCTGATTAATGATAAGCCACTTGGCAGAGCTGGGTTGGTCTTTCGTGTTTTCCTCTGCGGGTAAGCTCGGGCTAAAGATCTCATCCCAGGCAGCCGCTGAAAATCGCGTCAATAAGGAATTCTGGATACGGAGCTCGGGATCCGCACCCGACGAATTCGAATGATCAAAGAAGAGAATATTGAGGGGGCGAGTGTCGTAGGCCTGTTCGTGTCGCATCAGCTTATCCTCAGTCCACTCCAATAATTGGCGATTCAAATCTCTGCAACTATCCGAGCAATCTTTTGGAGCCAATATGGCCATATGGACAGCGCCCCAAATGCGATGGCGCGTCCACAAGGAATCCTGCGAATCCTTAGCGACAAATGGCAAGAGCGGGTAGGAAGTTGGACTTCGCATAGACCCATAATTGGCCAGAAGCCAATACTTGGTGCCAAATAACGCCAAACAAATCAGGGCCACTAGGGTCGTAATGGCCCAGGCTTTTTGCTTTTTTTTCCGGCGATCTCCGGAGGGTATTCCTCTGCTAGGGATAGTGGCTACTTGCTTTGTCATCATTCTCTTATGTCCCACTGGCGTAGGTTTCAGTCGTTTCTAGTGATTCTTTACACCGTTTCATTTCGTTGACGGGGGTCAGAATAGGAAGCCCTGCGGCAAATTATGATTTTCCTGATCGATTAGCAAGTGTGTAAGATTACCCGGATGAGCTTGATTCCAAGTTGAGGAAGTCGTTTTGCTAAATCTTTGCCCAGCTTTCAAATGCATTCGATCGTTGCTGATCTTGGCGAGCTTTTTCCTGGTGAGCCCAGCCTTCGGAGAGATTCCGGCATCGGGGTCTGCGGACCAGATTCCTCGCAGTCTGAATTCCTTTGAAAATCCCTTCGAATCAGCCGAGAAGCCGCCGCTGTTAGATCTGCTTGCCGCTCGTATAGGGGAGGAACCGTTTAATTTGGCAGCTTCCATCATCTTTCTGCTTGCCATCATTCACACGTTTTTGGCAGGTTTTTTTACCCATTGGGCCCATGTGGTGCAAGATAGACACCAGCAAAATCTTCGGAAATCAGGAAAAGTGGACGAGGATCAAAATGTGTCGGCGCTCGCGCAAGCTTTGCATTATCTGGGAGAAGTTGAGGCCATCTTTGGCCTATGGGTCCTTGGCCTGGTAGGGGTCATCCTCTACTATCATGATTGGACGACGGCTAAGATCTATCTTACCTCCCGCGTTTACGTTGAGCCCATATTTGTCGTCGTTATCATGGCCTTGTCATCGACGAGACCCATTCTCTTTTTAGCAGAAAACAGCCTGCGCAAGATAGCCAATCTGGGCGGCGGCACTGTGGGAGCTTGGTGGATCAGCATTTTGATTTTTGGACCGCTCCTAGGGTCTTTCATTACGGAACCGGCGGCGATGACTATTTCCGCACTCTTGCTAGGAAAGCAGGTCTATCGCTATGAACCAAGCCCTAAACTCCTTTACGGAACGATAGGTCTTCTCTTTACCAATATTTCCGTAGGGGGAGTATTGACGAATTTTGCAGCACCTCCGGTGCTTATGGTAGCAGGGCCCTGGCAGTGGAGTTCCCTCTTCATGCTGACACACTTTGGATGGAAAGCGACGATAGGCATACTATGCGCAACCCTTAGCTACTATTTTGTTTTTCGTCGGGATCTCAAATTACTTGAACGCAGTCGCTTGGCCGAAGCAAAGGATGGGATTGAGGTAGAGTTTGGTTCTGCCCGCAGTCGCATTCCCTGGTGGATCATCCTCGTTCATGTCCTATTCATGATTTGGACTGTGATTCACTCTCATGATCCTGTTTTATTTGTTGGTGGATTTCTGTTTTTTCTCGCGTTTATGCAGATGACGCCGCAATTTCAAAACAGACTGGAAATGCGCGGGCCCATTCTCGTAGGGTTTTTTCTGGCGGGGCTGGTTGTGCATGGTGGCCTACAGGGCTGGTGGATTCAGCCCCTTCTTGGGGGCTTTGATGCGACAGCGCTGATGATTGCTTCAACCATTTTGACCTCATTTAATGACAATGCTGCTATCACGCTATTAAGTACCTTAGTACCCAATTTCTCACCAGAGCTTAAGTATGCAGTGGTAGCAGGTGCAGTTACCGGTGGAGGTTTGACCTTTATCGCCAATGCACCGAACCCCGCAGGGAAGGCGGTACTAATGCGCTTTTTTCCCGGGCAAATCATTTCTCCCGTGGGATTAGCTTTGGGGGCTCTGCTGCCCACCATCGTTATGGGTCTAGCTTTTGCTCTCCTCTAGTGAATCGCCGATTCTCTGGAGGAGTTGACTCTCTTTTGCCCCATTCGCCGAAATACGCTAGAATTTGAAAAGCGATCCGAGAGATTCTGTGAAGGAATTTTTTTTCGGCCGTTTTGTTTAGGGGCGTCATGAACATCACGAACTTGCAGCTTTTTCTCCTTTGGCTGGGACTTGCGCTCTTCGCGCTATGCTCCAGTTGTCGTACCCAAGCACCCAAGTCAGAATCCACTGGTGCAGAAGCAAAAGATTGCGCGACTGCCAATTTGCATTTTCCCTCGGGACTGATGCAAGTGGTGGGGGAGGATTTCCTAGATTCTAAACCCCTCGCCCCGGGTGAGGCCGTCAACACCTTGGATTGGTTTCAATGTAAAGAGGAGGCACAAAAAAGATGGGCTCAAGGCGCACCTCTCATTCTGTTTGCAAACGATTATGCGGACCCTTTTCATCAACAGCTTCCCGCAGAGACTCTCTTGGCTTCGCTTGGTGCCCGATATCCGAATGCCCTAGTGCTAGACTTACGGGCGCGTTGTGTTCCGGAAAAAGATCGGTCCTGCCTTGATCATGTGCTGCAGCGCGATCCTGCTGCGGGATTGACCTTGCTGCCTTCTCCTAGGCACAGCACTGCCAAGAAAAGCTCTTTGATTGTTCTGAATACCTATGTGCAACGCTTTGTCGAACGGTTTCAAGGCATCTTGCAGCAGTGGTATCCAACACTCCGAACGGCCAAACTCGGATCGACGCTCCAGCTGGCAGAACTTTCCCCGGAAGAGCGCATGTTAGGGGACTTAGAGGCAAATGAAATGCTGCTGCAAAGAATCTTGGAA
>JBIKVD010000059.1:0-15538 GCA_044357055.1 Oligoflexales bacterium
ATCGTGAAGCCATCAAGGAAAAAACCCAGTCTGATTTGGCTGGTTCGGTGCAAGAAGAAGCCTTGAATGCCCAAAACTCTGAAAAGGTTCAATTGCTGCAGCAGAATATCTTATCGGTGTTGGCGGATTCTGGACCGGAAATCCTGCAGGCGGATTTTGTTGGACCTCAAGTCGGCAAGGCCCTGCGTATGGAAGGGATGTACTCCGTGATCTTGTCCATTCTCTTTATCTTTGTTTATATCGCCATTCGATTTGATACCCGCTTTAGTCCCGGTGTGGCCGTGAAGATGATCTTGGACGTCTTGTTGCTTTTAGGGTTCTATGCCTTCTTTTGGCGTTCTTTTGATTTGACCTCCGTCGCGGCTTTTCTCACGGTCATCGGCTATTCGGTGAACGATACGGTAGTGATTTACGACAGAATTCGCGAGAACCTCGCGACCAATGCCCGGCGTTCCTTGCGGGAAAATATCAATATTTCTGTTAATGAGACGCTCACCAGGACTTTCTATACCTCTGTGACGACGATTGTCTCGTTGGTGGGGATCATTGTCTTCGCTCAGGGACCCATTAGGGACTTTGCCCTGGCCATGGCGCTAGGGGTTCTAATTGCGACTCTGTCCTCCATGTTCATCGCCAGCTCCTTTATCTTGTGGAGTGAGCGCTGGTTGAAGTCCTTTAGAGGGCGCAAGCGAGTAAGTGCCAAATCCGCGTCCTGAGTCACCTTGCGACGAAAGACGTCACTGCCAAGGGCGTTCAGTCATGAATCCGAGAGTGAAATCTAGAGGAGCTCGAGATCTGTGATAGATGCACCGCCCAGGGCAGAATTTAGGGGCATATCCGTCATCGGGTTGACATCATTGCGAAGTCCAGTGCTCTTGAAGACGGCCTGGTAAACCTCACAACCGATATAATCAAATCCTTGTTGATAGGGGACTTTTTCGCAATCATCGGGGAAGGGAAGCTTGACTCTCGGTATATCAGGGTCAAACTTGCGGATCATTAAACCACACATATCTTTAAACTCAATCGATTTACCGTCCGACGCAATTTTGCCATGTCTAACGAGGTGGGGGCACTTTCTGATCATGTTCCTTCTCCCTGGTAGCATCTGGAGAATCATCGAGAAGCAATAGGCTTGTCTTGAGGCCTGTGAAACATTGGCCGCAGGCGATGATAAACATCGCCCCAAGAGGCATTAGAGCGAGCAGAGTAGGCGAAACTTCGCGCCCCAAGATCAGGACCCCTGTTTCAGAAAGGGCTGCCCTCGTTGTGGATAGTCATCTCGCCGTAGACACTGCTCTCGTCAAACGTAAACTGTCGATGATTCCGCAATGTTTTTTGGTTGTGGAAATTTAGCTTGATAGTAGCAAATTGATTTCCTTGGGCAAGTAAAAAATGAGCTATCAGATTGAAATTAATTCACAAAATTTAACAAAATGACAAATTCGCGCTGAAAGCCTTGGCGTTCATGGGAACTTGACGTCTTTAGATATCGAGTCTCCCATTTTTTTGATATGGCTGGTGGGAGATGAATGAGTCTGGGAGAAATGAATATGGCGTGGTTAACGAGAGATAAGGCCCCACTGCTTAAGAGTCAAAAAGCGGATGCTCCGACGGGGTTGTGGCTCAAATGTAAGCAGTGCCACGAGATCATCTTTCGCAAGGAATTTGAAGAGAATCTCCACGTTTGCCCCAAGTGCCAGCATCATTACCCCTTGCCCGCTGTCAAACGTATTGAGCAGCTGGTGGATTCTGGATCTTTTGAAGAGTCTGATGCCAGCCTGGTAAGTTTAGATCCGCTTCAATTTGAGGATACCAAGCCCTATGCCAAACGATTAAAGCAGCTGCATGAGACTTATGGCCGCAATGATGCCATCATCACAGGGCGAGGAACCATGTTCGGGCGTGCTATTCGGGTGGGCGTTTTTGATTTTCAATTCATCGGTGGCTCTATGGGCTCCGTGGTTGGCGAGAAAATCAAACGCGTAATGCTTGCCGCTACCGAGCATCGTGAGCCCTTGATCATCGTAACATCTTCAGGCGGCGCAAGGATGCAAGAGGGTATCATATCCTTAATGCAGATGGCGAAGACCTGTGCTGCGTTAACCTTCATGAAGGAACGCGGAGTGCCATTCATTTCGGTCCTGGCTGATCCCACCACGGGCGGCGTAGCGGCAAGTTTCGCCATGTTGGGCGATGTGAATATTGGTGAACCAGGAGCGATTATCGGCTTTGCCGGACCTCGTGTGATCGAGCAGACGATTCGCCAAAAATTGCCCGAGGGATTTCAACGATCGGAGTATTTGTTGGAGCATGGCATGCTGGATTTGATTTGCCATCGAGAGATTCTGCGACCAAAAATATTCCAAATTTTGGACATCTTGGCCCCTCAAGAACACAGCCACTCGTAATCAAGTCTCAAAAGCAAAATTCGAAAGCGATGAATTTTGAAATGATGCCCCTTGTCGATCAATTCCGTGCGGACAACTCTAAGTTTGAAGAGCTCTTTGGTAAGTCCGCGGGCCATATGAGGATGGGCTTATCTCGCACCACAGAGGCGCTGGCACACATCCGTAAGTACCTAGGAGGGCGCTTAGAAGATCGTGCTTTTACCTACCTCATAGGGGGTACGAATGGAAAGGGATCGACAGCCGGATACCTTTGCCAAATGCTTCATGCCTCCGGGCTGCGGGTTGGCTTGTATTCTTCGCCCCATTTTGTCAACTACCAGGAGCGCTTCTTCCTTTCCCATCGAAGGACGACGAACGACGAACTTCTGGCGGTATGGTCTGATTTGCAGCAGAAGATCCTTCCTCCTGATCTTTATGCGCAGATGAGTTTTTTTGAACTATCCACAGCTATTTCCTATTTGTTTTTTGCCCGTCAGAATCTTGATGTCGCCATTTTTGAAGTCGGTCTGGGAGGGCGGCTGGATTCAACGAACGCCCTGGATCCCAAGGTTTCTGCCGTTTGCTCTATTGGACTGGATCATATGGAGTATTTGGGAGATTCCCTCGCGTCGATCGCGACGGAAAAGGCAGCCATCCGACGCGCAGGAGCAGAGCTGTTCTGGGGAGACTCCTCAGAAGAGTCCAAAGGATATGGGGATGTCATGGATAGGATCCGTGACGAACCCTCCATAAAATTACGAGTTCGAGGGGTAGATTTTGGCCTTTCTGAATCCCATTGTTGGATAGCGAAACCTGACCAACCGGGCCAAGGGGAAGAATTCCCTATTCCTGGGTCTTTGATGCCAATGGCGAGTTATTTAAGACGGAATTTTAGCATGGCTCTAGCCTTAGCCGACTCCTATTTTAGGGATCGAGCGATGGCAGGGTCGAACCTGAAGAGCGCCTTGGATGTTATGCCATCCTTACCGAAGCCACCAAGTCTTTGGGGTCGCTTTCAGCCAGTGCATTGGCAACTTAGGTCCGGCTTGCAAGTAGAAGTGATCTTAGACTGCTGCCACAATGTTGCCGGTTGTAAGGCTTTCCTCGATTCTTTGAGAGAATTCACCTTAGGTCGCAAGGGGCCAATTCCGCGTGCGTTCGTGTCTATTTTGCGTGACAAACAAGTGAATGAGATGTTGGACTTGCTTCGGGCAGAAATTCCCGAGCTTTTGTTGTTTCAAGTCGCCAACGAACGCAGTATAACAATGCAAGATTTGGCACCGCGTCATAGGGATTTGCTCCTCTTCCCAAGTTTTTTGGCCTTGCGTGATGGCTTACTGCAATGCCCTGGGGACTTGCGTCCTGCTGTCATTTGCGGCTCCATCTATGCACTGGGAGAGGTTCTGCGCATGGTTGGGCATGATTTTGTTGCATAAAGTGTTTAGAACAAGGTTAGTGGCTTTCGAGTCCCCCATAAAGCGGTGGAACTTCGTATGTGCTGGACCTTGGCTGTGCTTCAAGTGGGTCTGCCAGGTGCTATTTCTGGCATCCATCGCCCTGAGCGCTTCTTCGCTTTCCGCCCAAGTTCCCTTGAGTCTTGAGTCAGATCGCCAATCGGGCAATATCCAAACGGGTATCTACCAATACTCAGGTAATTTTGTGGCGATTGGTCCTGGGGTTGTGATTGCCGCTGATGAGGTGAGCTACTCAAGTAAGGACAAGAAAGTCGAGGGTTCTGGGCATGTCGTCTTGATCAGTGGCAGCCAGGCTTTTCTCGGAGAAAAAATCGTCTATTTTGAGGAAAGTGGCGACTTTCTCATCGAGAATGCAGTCATGGTTGTAAACGACAAACCTCGAACTGATAAAATGGTGTACGAGATCCTAGGATTGTCCTTTGCTGAGTTGCAGTTCGAAGTAGCCCGCAAATCCCAATTGGCAAACCTCGGCAGTGAAAAAGTGGCTCTGCAGTCCCAGGCAAAGTCCGTTGTCCAGCTTGAGAGCGAAAAAGCAGCTTTGACTCAGCGCTATGTGCGTTTGCTAGAGCGCGAAGCGCAGACTCGGGATCAGTACTCACCACAAATGAGCCAGCTTCATCCCAGCGATCGCGAACAGACGTTAAGGCGCCGAGACGTATGGAACAAAGCACAAAAGGAAGATGCTTTAAGGTCGAAGCAAAGCTATTTCCTTAAAATCAAAGGTGAAGAGATTGAACGCAGCAATGGCAATGATTTTCGGGCCAAGGAAGCTCTGCTAACACCTTGTCGCTGTGAGGATGATGAAGCCCCGGCTTGGGGACTAAGGACCGAGAGCACCATAGCCCAGTTAGGGGGCTATGCCGACTTATACCATCCGGTGCTCGAAATTAAGGGTCTGCCGGTGTTGTATCTACCCTATCTAAAATTACCGATCAAAGACCAAAGGCAGTCTGGGCTATTGATGCCGGTTTTTGAGAATAACCGACGCAGCGGCAATATCCTATCTCAGCCTATTTATTTCGCTCTGGACGAGCATTACGATGCCACTCTCAATTTGGATTTTTTTGAAAAACGTGGAACAAGACTAGGGGGGGAGTTTCGCGTGAAAACCTCGGAGCATTCGGGGTGGGAACTCAATTTAGAAGGCATTCGTGATACCGCCTGGGGTGATTCTCGCGCCCTGCGGCAAGATATGTACAATATCTACTCCGAGGGCTTGGAGCGCGCTGCAGCCAATGACACTTATGTCCCCGGTGTATCCGATCGGGAAATTTTGCGTGAAAAACTATCTCGGCGGGAGACCTGGGCCGAGATCCGAGGCTATGAGGGCTGCTTTACCGATCCCGCAACCGAAAATCTTGATCTTTGTCGCGAACTCTTAGCAAATGATTTTCTGGTACCCCAAAATACCATGCGTGGGTCCTATAGCTGGAACGGCCGCTCGTTTTGGACTCCGCGGCTTTCCCTGGTTTCGCAAGGAAAGGTCTTGTCTGATCACCGCTATGATGGTGATTTTCAGATTTCCGACACAACCTTGGATTCGATTTTCTCTAACGACGTCTTACCTATCTATGCTTTAACAGCGTCGGAAGTCCAATTCGAAGATAGAAATTTTTCCATGGCCGTAGGCAATCGCTATATGGATCTGCTGACCTCAAGCAGCCGTTTCTATGGCCGACAGATTCCAGCAAAGTTTAAGACGCAGACCAGGCTGTTTCCTGTTGTTGAGCGTCTCCCATTACTAGGGTCTTCCATTTATCAAGATTTTCGCCTGGAATCCGTGCGTGTCGATCAGTTTTCTGCTCCTGAGCTGCCTGATCGACCTGCCGCACAGGATGGTGATTGGAGCAATCTTCGCGCTACCACGATGGTACCTTTGATGCCCAGGAGTGTCTTTGATCTCAACACGGATGCCGAATTAAATCAAAGCTGGATACAAGCTGATGGCTTTGACGGGCGCAGCACGATTCAATACTGGCGCTTTGGTTTATCGACCCAACTTCCGATTACCGGAGAATGGGACTATGGCTCCCAGGAGGACCAAAAGGAAATCACAGAGCAGAATCTATTGCAGCATCAGGCGGATTTTGTCCTGTCCTATGATCTGATTCCCGAAGTTCAACGTCGGGGTGATTATGCGACAGGAATCTTGGAAACACCAACGGCAGCTTACTTTCCGGATGCCGACTTGCTTAAGCCTTCGCGAATTTTATCGTTTGGCTTAACGAATCAATGGGGCCTTTTCGATCGCAAATATCAGCGGCTTTCCGGCAGCAGCTCTAACAAAAATGAAAACCTCTGGGAGCGTGCTGATCGAGAGTTGTTTGGGCCTTTTCAACCTGTGAGCAGCGCAGATCAGCTTTTTGTGAATAAAGATTGGCTCATTGATCGCTTTGTTCTAACAGACGAGCGGAAAGAACAATTTGCCTTTTTGTCTTCGAGTACAGGTTATGACTTTGAAGAGGCGCGTTTGGCGGGAACGAGATTTAACCCGCAGGGCGAATTGATCAAGGCCCAGCCATGGCAACCTTTAAAGTCCACGGTGTCCTTTAGTTATTGGGGAGCGCTGCTGCAGGGGGATTCGCGTTACAATCTCAATTTTCATTTGCCGGACGAAACCTCGATTCTGTTACAGTCGATGCCTTTTTGGGACTCCTATTTGCGACTCCATTTGTTAAGGGATAACTTTTTTAATGTGGTGGAAGGGTCCTTGGATACGACCCAAGATATTACCACTATGACATTGGGTACATCTCTTATCCGCCGAGTTAGTCTGGCCTCTAGTTGGCAGCAAATTATGCCAGCCGGAGGACCGGTTCGACATGGTACCCAAATGAAACTTGAATATCGAGATCCCTCGGATTGCTGGGGGCTGTACTTTGAACGAACGGAAAGCATTGAAAAGACTGGGCGAACTCCGAGTTATGCCCTTAGATTGATTGTTGATTTTTTGGGTCAATCGCGTAAGCTAGGGAGCTTTAGCAGTTTGACGAAGCGTTTTCCTAATCAGGAGGAAGCGCCCTAAACCCTTTCGGTGCCAGCTCGTCTTTGGATCGACGACTTGTCTTTATGTAGGAGGTCGCATGACGACACCAGAGAATTTTACTGCATTCCATCCAAACGGAAAAATCAAACTCAAAGGATTTAATAATCTCACAAAATGCTTGAGTTTTAATCTTTATGATTTCTGTATTGCCGATACCGAGGCCGAGGAACAAGCCTTCTTCAAAATGATTGAAGCGGAATTCTGCGCCGAAAGAGTTACCAAAGTCTTGACTGGCATTTGTGAAATTATTGAGGCTAATGTTATCAGCGTTTCCAAGCAGGATTATGATCCTTGGGGTGCCAGTAGCTTGGTTTTGATGAGTGATATTAAAGGCAGCGGCATCACGGCACATTTAGACAAATCCCATATCTGTGCCCACACCTACCCGGATGTGGATCGGGCGAGCAAGATTTGCACTTTTCGTTTGGATATTGATATTGCGACCTGCGGGGAGATCTCTCCCCTCAATGCTCTGAACTTTATGCTTAACTCTTCTTATTCCGATGTCGTGGTGGTGGACTATGTTGTCCGCGGCTTTACCAGGGATGCAGAAGGTAGGCGTATTTATTTAGATCATCCGATTTCTTCCGTTCAAGATTATATTTCTGCGGACATTAAGAAGGATTATCACTGCGTCGATCTGTGTCTGCAGTCAGAAAACATTTGGCAGACGAAGATGCTCCGAACCCGATTGGACGAAAATAGCTATTTTTTAAATCCAGTCAATCTTCAGGATCCTAAAATCAGGGCGCATTTGGCAGCCGTGAAAAGAGAGATGCGGGCGGTCTTGCATATGTACCCAGAATAGCGCTCACATCCAGCTTGCCTAAATGAATCCCTAAGCCTTAGCTATTCATCACTGTCTAAAGCCGGTTAAATTCGGTTTTGTCTATTGCCGTAAGAGAAAAGCGGGATGATAGGCGCTGGCAAACCATAAATGTTCGACTCTTTGGGCGGGTGTCAAATCTGTCCATTGGAAATCTTCTTTCAGCAATTCGTCGATGATGATTTCACCTTCAGCCTCGTCAAGACCGCCATTTGCCAAGTACCAATGACTGAACATTTCTGCCCGAAGTTCGCCTTGGTCCGAAGTGGTACATATCTTTCCAATATGGTCAAAAACCTCAGGTGCTAGACTGAATTGGGCGTCATTTGCTCGAGGGAAGACCAATTTGGCTTCGCCAGAATCACAGACGCGCCCTAAACTTTGGCCAAATTCAACGAGAAGCTCTTGCCAAACAATCAGGCCAAAAGGATTCGGTGTGGACCCAATGAACAAGTTCCCGGAGGGGTTCTCGAATTGGTAGCCCAGCTGCATGCGAAGTTGCTCCACCTGAGCTCCGGCAATTTTGGAGAGGTCGAATCCGGCACTGCCGGGCACACCCTCTTCCAGAAAAGAGGCGCGTATGTGCTGATTAATGGCAAACAATCCCCTTATCGAACCTACTTGCTGTGAGGCGAGTGTTTCGCTGTGTTGCGCGGCTTCAGGGCCTCGGCTGCAGGACACAGTAGCAAGAGATAGAATAAATATTTGGACCCAAAATACTCGCATTATTGTTCTCCTAAGGAATCAATCTCACGTTTTAACCATTGGAACAGGGCCTGCTTATCCGCATCTGGCATCGGCGAGCTAGGCGGCATGACACGCTCTTTGTCCCCAGTATTCAGTCTTTCCAGGATAAATTGGTAGGTCTTCAGCTTACTCACTTGGGACCCATCCTCTGCAATATGTACAAAGTTAAGTTGCCCCCCATTCGTGGATACCATTCTCGTCAAGTCAAGGCGCTGAATAGAGGAACTGCCGGTATGACAAGAGGCACAGTGCTTTTTGATCGTGTAGGAAATAGCACAGGGGATTTGGCTAGTCTCGCTGCTTAGGGCTTCGTCTGCCCCTAAATCTAGGCAAAGGTCTTTGCTAACATCAGCGCTGGCAAAACTGTTGCTCAAGGCCAATTCCTTTACCACGTTTTTCATCGCTTTACCGGATTCCTCACCAGGCACTAGATTCGCACTAATTTCTTCAAGCCATTTTCCATCAAAGGGGCGATCGGCGCCGAGATAGAATTCTGCAAGTCTCCGGACCAAACACTCTTTTGCTTCGCTGGAGTTCCGCAAAAATGTCCAAAAGTCATCCAACTCTTGACCTTGCCATGCTTGGTGCTTTTGACTAGGCGAAATATAGAAACCAACCCAGGACTCTCCATCTGGTTTTTCCCAGGTTGAAAGGTAGTTGCTAAGTTTTTCTTCTGAGAATTTGGCTTGATCATCAAACTGGATGAAGCCCTTTCCGGTAAAGTCAGTGCCCAGTCTCCCCTTGTTGCGGAAGAGTCCACCGATGGGATCGAGTTTATAGTGACAGGACATACAAGCAGGATTGCTGCCATGTTGATTTTCAACCTCCCCTGCATTGTCCGACGCGGTAACCACCTCCAGGGGAGTGAGATCGTCGCAAAAATAGGTTCGCAACATATAGGCGGCGCGTTTGCGGTTATGATTGGTGGAAGAGCCACTCAAATACTGCCAGAATCCTTGCACCGTCAAAGCTGGCATCAGCTGATAGAGTGCGGGATGAGTTTCTTTGCGTCCAAAGTCATGGTAGCTGGCTAGTCTATGGGAGGTACTGTTTGATAGAGGGGTTTCCTGGGCTTGAAGGGCAAGTTTCCCCATGATGTCTTTAATGTCCCTCAAGGCCAACCTGATTTGCTCACGAGCGGCGTATCCGCTAAAGGTTTCAAGGGCTGCCGCGTAACACGAATACTCATTTTCTAACTTTGGCAGACGAAACATTTCTTGAGCAAATGTTTGCAACAGTCTTTCAACAAAAGATGCGTCCAATCCCATCGCTACCAGGGCAGTGAGGGCCTTCGTCTTGAAGTCACGGGCATAGATTAAGCAAAAGTCGCTTACTTTGTCCGCGGGTGTATCGCTTTCAACGTAGACTTGAAAATGCAAATCCAAGTCGCTGTTCAGCTGGGATGCCATGCTCTCGATGACTTCTGCCGTGGGGAGGTTGACGATCGGTGCATAGATCCTAGGTTGAGCGGCGAACAAATCGAAATAGTCACCGCCCTTTATAGAAGCGGCTGCGCTGGCAAGAGCCTGGGGATAGGCAAATATCTCTGGACGATATCCAAGTGTGCCATTTGCAGGGGAAAGCTCAAAAAGCTCATTAGGAGCTCTACCCAAATACCCCAAATTGAACATCAACATCGTATCAACAAAGAGATCATCCTGCATAAGTCGATCAACAACGGCTTCTCTGGTCGGTAGTTGAGCCAACTGCTGATAGGCAGGACGTAACCTGGAGATACTGGCTTGATTACGCAAAGAACGAATGACGCGATCTAACCAGATGGCGGTAGGGGGTGCCGTAGATGTCATAATTACAGGTGCTTTTGCACGGCTGACGACCGCCTGTTCTGAAGTCATGATGATTTTGTCACCATTGCTGACTTCTAGGGAAACCGCTAACTCCGTCGCCGCTGGTACCTGAAAAACTCCTTTAAACCATCCAGGACTCACCATCTCCATGGTAAATGGTGTACCCGCAATCCTCATGATGGCAGCAGGCTTCGTGCCAAATTGATCTTCACTATAGGATTTGATCTTAAAGACAAAAAGTTGGTCTGTTTGCAAAGCTTTTACTGTGGCAATCTCAAGGGTATTATCACCTATCAGAACAAAATAAGCTTGCTCGTGCAGCGCCACCACGTTGCCATCTTGCTCTAATCCTTCCACTCTTAAGTGCAGGTTCCCGTAGCGTAAGGTTTTAAATTCGATTTTGGGTTCGGCCGAATCGACAGTTCTACTTATGAGTTCTTTGCCCGAAATGGGATCCGTTAGTTTTACGGCCCATTGGGTAATAACTTGGCCATTTCCCGGCTTTGGTAGGGTGAGTGCAACGGTATTCTTTCCCAGGCTTTCGCTTAGGGTACTCGCTGGGATTTCCCACTCAACTTTGACGGCGCCTTCAGCTAAAGGCATGGTGGCGGCATAGACTTGCTCGCTCTTGTCAGTAAGGAGTTGGTAAGAAAGCAGCATGGGAACTTCATCCGCTTCTAGAACCACCAGATGCTGAAAAGACCCCTGGGGGAGCAATTGGGGTTCCATTTTATGGACCTGTTTTGAGGTCTTCAGCTCATACGCAAAAAGGAGATCGGGCAGGGAAGGCAGAATCTCGCTTATGGTACTTGAGCTTGGATCTTGAATCAGGGGAGCCCCTTGTTCGAGCCACAGGGACAACAGCGTGAGGTCCTCCTGATCAAAGCGAAGTTCTTCGGCGGTCCCCGCCGGTGGCATGGCCCCAGGAGCGCTAGCAGGCTGAGAGACTCTTTCTTGCACCTGCTTCAAGAAGCCGAGGTCAGAAGTCTTGAACATGGAATCGATGTCCTCGTGACAGGAACCACATTTCTGGCTTAAGAGTGGTTTCAAGTCAAAGTAGTCCACGTTTTTCTGCTGCGATTCCAGCATTTGATCTGGGGTCGAAATGTGCATTTTCAACAAAAGTTCGCGCTTGCTCTCAATAGGTCCTGATGTTGTGGGCGGCAATTCCTTGACGGATTCTAAATCAAGAGGACCGGAAGGTTCCGAATGGTTCGCTTTTTCTTCCAGGTGATGGCTAGGTTTCAATCCACAAGAAGAGGTTAGCAAGGGTAGACTTAGGACGATACAGCCAAGGATTTTTATCGTATTCATAAACAGCCTATACCAAGATATTTTTCAAAAGACGTGAACGCTGTCCACTTGCGTCTCTGTGGTAACGTTGTTCCGGGACTCCAAATAGGTTCATCATGGTGTTATTCACGGATCCAATCGTAAGGTAATCTTCCGCACGAAACTGTTCAGGGAGGCTGTCAACCGCATCACCCATGGCAAAATCAAACGGCTTACCCATGGTATAAACTAGCGACTTATCTTTTTGCAGATGTGCGCCAGAGACATTGATAATCTCCCCAGCTGCATCGACATCTTCAAGATCCGAAGCGCCGATGATCTGACCGGTCTTAATCCCCCTTCCCGCTAGAATGACTGAATTGATAAAGGGATTATGATCGGTGTCGGTGTTGTCTATGGGCGAAGAGGGATTTCGGGTGGTTCTTCCGAATTCTGAAGTGATCATGAGCGTTGTGACGTCAAGAAAACTCTGCCCCTTCTCTTCTGAATAGGGTAGAGCCATGGCGGTAAAGAGATCCGTCAGTTCTTTGATGATAGTGGTATACAGGTTTCTTTGATCCTGGGCATTTCCCGGGCTGTGCACATCAATGACTGGATCCATGTCCATCATCAAAGTAATAGAGCTACTCATTCCCGCCTTGAAGAAATTGAGCGCGTTTTTAAGACTCATATGAAACTTTGAACCAGTTGCTTCGTCCACACTGGTTTGTTCTAGAGCGGCAGATAAGTTTGGAGTTTTGAGGTGAGCAGCGTGAAATTCCTTAATCCCCTGCCCATAAAGGCCGGGCCGCGTTTGCGCGCTTATTCCCAATCGACGCTCGACGAGATTGAGCAATTTTCCCGATGCAGACAATTTTTCCTGATTCAGAAACGCGCTCCCTAGTTGAATGGCGTTTGGACTAGGGAAGTGAACGGCAAGAGCAAAATTGCTTGGGGCGCTATTGCCATCGCCTTCAAACCCACCCAGATGTATATTTTGCAGTGGAAATCCTGATACTTCTCCAATGTAGGGCATAAAGGATTCTCGGGCCCCTACCGTCGAATTCGTAAATAACTGGTACATGTTCTGACCATGACCAAAATCATTGCCCGTGGTCATTAAGATGCCATTAATAACTGAAAACCGATCCTGAAATTGAGCAAGGTCATCGGTCAGGGCAGATCTCAGAGTTGCACGACCATTGGTTCCCTGCATCACGCGGGGAGTTGGATCACTCAAAACCGGCGTCGCTCCAGCATTCTTGTAAAGGTAGTTCTGAATCTTTCCAGCGTCAGTCATGCGCAGTGGCCTGGCGTCGAACAAATAGCTCACGTCGACGCCCCCAGAGATAACCACATTGAGAAAAAAGTGAGGGTTTTTAGCGTCGCCGTTTTGCGCCATGAGCCTCCGCCCTGGGGTTAGGGGCAAACCCATGCTGGCAAGACCTAGTTGTAAAGATTTCCGACGGGTTATTAATGTTTTGATAGACATCGCTCAAATTCCATAGTGGACAAAGAGTTATTTAAAGACTGATAGAAATATCATATTGTTAATATAATGTATACATTTCTTAATATATGTAGATATTATAACTATCATTGGTATTTTCTATATAGTCTTAGGATTCTTGGAGCTGTAGTATTTTCAACGGAAAATCAAAGACTTATGAAATCGACGTTCTGCTGCCGTGTTCTAGCGGTCAATAAAGGGCTTGCCACTTGATTGGGATCTGAGGTGGGCGGGAGGGGTGATACGGGGCTTAAAACCTCTTGCTCCAGTTTAGCGAAGCTCTTCCTTTTTGTGCGTCGGTTTCGGAGTTCCTTTCGGCCGTTGTATCGATGCTCCAATTGCCAGTTAACTTCTTCCTTAGTCCGACGGTGCCCTTTGAATCCACATCACTGCCGAAGGTTAAGAGCACGCCATCCGGGAGGCGAAATTGAGCCGTGAAAACCTGTGCATTGGGATCGTATCCTAGTCGTTCGATTGGAGTGGACGCGAGATAATACATCGATAGCAGACCGACTGCCTTATCGGCCATGGCGTTTTGGGTGTGTCCAATGGAACGCTGGGTTTCATCATCTAAGTTAGTCGGCTCTTCCCCAAACAGAAGGAGCCCGAGGATCTGACTGTCCTCAAGTGGAGGGGTGCTAGAAAAATGATAAGAGGGCTCCTGTAAGGACCCGTAGATGTCCATTCCCAAAGCATAATCCTTGTTGGGAAAGCGAATCATTCCTTTAAGATTTTGCAAATCGTTACCCGCTAGAAAAGTGACTTCCATATTCTCAATCTTTGCCGTCCGCTTGAAGAGCTCGATTTGGTAGTCACGTATCGCCACAGAGCCACTCATTTCTTTTCCCTCATCAAACCTCAGATTGACAAAGAGCGGTATCAGATTCGGCAATAACTCTGTCCTAAACTGCAAGGGTTTGTTCTCGCTGGTGCGGATGCGAAAGCTATAGGTGATCGGCGCTTCTTTTGGATGGTCGTTTTCTCTTGCTTGCTCTTCGATGCTTTGGAATCTCTTGTCACGAAACATTTGTGGTATCGGTTTGCGAATATCAATATCGGGCAGGGTAAAGAGTACCTCGTCCATTAATATCTCCCCTTCGATGTGGGGTCTATAGCGGTTGCCAAATCTCCTTAGACTCAGTTCGCTCGCTAACTTTAAATTCGCTTTTTGTCCTTTGGAGGAAAGGCGACTCTCGCAATGGAGGGGAAATTTTTCGATATCCGCTATGGTTTGAAAACGGCCGTTGGCATCACAAACGGCCCCACCGGCAAGTTGGTTGAAAGGGGCGGGTACAGAAATATCCGTTTCTGCCAGCTTGCGAACAGCTTTTTGGAAATCTGGTACCTCGAAACCTATGGCAAAACGCACCTCGTGATTCGTATTGACGGAATGGTTCAAATCTAGCGTCCCATCCAATAAAACTTGGCCATCTAAGTTGTATAGATCACTCGACACGCGGTCGATGCTGAGACTGACATGAGTTTCCACTGAATTGACTTGCTCCGTCCTGACAAAGGAAATATCGCCGTTCAGAGCAAAGAGAATCGTCTGCGGAACAAAAAGACCGATCACGTTCTCGCGACTCAATTGCTGGCGCTGACCTCGGCCACGGCAGGAAAGATTCGTGTTAAATCCATTGAGCGGGCTCTCAT
Source organism: Oligoflexales bacterium (assembly GCA_044357055.1). Taxonomy (GTDB): domain Bacteria; phylum Bdellovibrionota_B; class Oligoflexia; order Oligoflexales; family JBIKVD01; genus JBIKVD01. The sequence goes on from JBIKVD010000059.1 coordinate 14,728, forward strand.
TTATAAAGTTCATGGTTAGGCGACAAGGTTTCAAGCCGATGCCCACAAGTTGATGATTCACCGTTTGTAGGTCAACATCCATCGAGGCATCCCAGGCAGACTTGCTAAGGGAACCAGTGCTGCTTAGACCAATTTTATTGCCTCCGATGTTATAAGAAAGATGGAATTCGTTGCTGCGATTTTGCTCTGGATCTGGTGGATGAAGCTCACCGGTAAAATGAATCGAGCCATCCTTGTGCCCGATTTTGAGAGTGGATTTGACAGCCAGAGCCTGAAACAAGTTTTCTTTAGAGACCCCCGAGATTTCTACTTCCCCACTTAGCTGCCGCCAGTCATGATTTCCAAGTTGTGTGAGATTGATAGTGACTGTGGATGGGAGTCCCTCCTGATAACCTGTAAATCCCAGATTGCCTTGTACGATAATTTCTGACGAAGAATCAGCAGGAAGCACTCTTAGGCGATCAATGTTTACTGTGATGGTTTCGTAGTGAATATCTAGAAGCTTACGGAGGATTTCCACGTAATCTGATGCTTGTTCTTGCTGAGAACTTTCCGACAGATGAACGTCCAAATCCACACCTAGGAGCGCCAGAGGACCAAGATTGTGTATTTTAAATGGCTGTCCAAGTGGTAGGGACAGCTCCGATGCTACGGACAGGCTAGTTATACAACCCTGAGCAGCCGCAGTCCTGAGGCAAAGGTCTTTTGCTTGAACCTGAATGCTATAGCGCCAGTTTGGTTGTTTTTCGATCGTCGTGGTGATTTTCTGCCATAAGATATATTCTTTCAAAGCTGTTTTTTTCACTACGTA
>JBIKVD010000328.1:0-4811 GCA_044357055.1 Oligoflexales bacterium
TCTGTATTTAGCGTCGAGCCGACCGCCGTGAAGACACCCCTTACCGTTAACATCGCCGTTGGGGCTATGTACAACTCCACTCCAGGCTCCAAGGTTAAATTATCAGTCAGAATCGTGGTGTTAGCTATGAGGTAGGGACTTTGCGCTTTTCGCAAGGAATAGCTGCCAGTTAAGGTCCCACTAGGAATCAAAGTACTACCGTTTAGAGCCAGTTGGATGCTGTCTGATGGCGGATTGCCGTTGATGAGGATGGTAGAAATATTGCCGACATAATCTTTGACTTTTGCATAGATTGTTTTGGGTCCATTGATATCTGATAGTTCCACATCCATTCTCGCTGCGAAAGGGTTCCAAAGGGTAAAGGCATTGGGATTCTCACTGAAGGAAATTTCGGCTACTCCCGTGCCGGTATCGCTGGCGTTGATATCAACGGTGACCAGCCGTTGGGCAGTTTGAGCAAAGTTATGCAAAATGGTTACTTGGCTTAAAACGGGAACTTCAGTGTCAATGATCACATTGTCAGAAAATGGAGAACTTTCCAGTCCGTTTAAGTCGGAATACATCACATAAAGTGATTTCGAACCATCTGAGGTAAAGGACCAGGTGTAGCTATCAGCGATGGGGAGCCAAGAGCAATTTAAGAAGGAGGGCTCATCGGAGATTTTCATTAGGGCTGCATCTCCGTCGTAGCTTAAGTTTAAGGCAACAGAGCGGCTGTTAGAAACCTTATGGATACTGCCACCGATGGATAAAGAGTGACTGGCGGCGATATTTACCAAGCCTTCAGGGCCGTCAGATAGGGAAAGACTTAGCTCCCCTAGCGCCCGGATCTCTCCTTCCAACACTTCGACATCATCAAGGGACATCACGGAAAATCCTGTGTGTTGAACGCGAAGGTCATATTTCCCTGGCGGCAATCCTGCCAAAGAAAAAAGGCCCTGACTGTCGGTCTTGGCAATAAAGGAGGTGCCCGGGATATAGACATCCGACCCTTCAAGGGAAAGATCATTAGGGTTCTCGAAAAAGACGACCTGCCCTGAAAGGCCGCCGGTCCGCTTTAGGGTTTGCTCACCTAGAGCCGTAGCTTCTCCAGCCTTGACCACAATCTCGTCAATTTTGAGACCAAATTGCGAGCTGCCTTCTGTCAATGCCGTTTCATTGCTTGTGACAATGATGGTTAGGGTTCCCGGGAGGACGCCATCAATTTGAAATGCCCCGTCTTCCCCGCTGACGGCTGAGATTTCTGGTCGACCCACGGCTGAAATGGAAGCTCCTGCAACCGTTGAGGCAGCTTCACCTTCCGTTGGCAGAAGGAGTCCACCAATGGAACCTGCCATCAAAGGTGTGGTGGTTGTATTTTCATTAGGTGTTGACTCCACTGCTGCACTTATTGGAGCAGGATTGGAACTGGCACTTTTTTTCTCACAAGCCACCAGCGAATAGAGAAGCAATGATATCATTGCAGCTATTAGGGTTCTCACAATCGATCTCCATAATCTTAGTCGTTAAGGGTCTGGTGGCAGGGGATGTGATGGCACCCCTGATTACCATTCGCATGAAGCATATTGGATGTTCTCTAATGTTATAGATAACCAAGGAACATTTGGTTTTCGGCAAATTTGAAATAAACTTGAGGCAGTTTGCGGGCAGCTGTAGCTCAGAGTGAAGGACTCCTTTCCAGAAAGTGAGCCCGAGAATTAAATAGCTCTCCTCGCCTCAGTGCCCGACTTTTTTCAGGCGTTCAAAAACACTCTGAGCAGCGTCCACTCCCGTGCCCATCTTGTTCATGATCTCAACCAGATCGACGGCGCTTTCGAACTCATCGGTGGTGACCAAGCCTTTTTCATCAAAGAGATTCTTTAAGGATTGCATGGATTTAAGGAACTTAGTCTGATTGTCGCGCACATCAGAAAGCTCATGTTTTACCCGGTATAGCTCAGAGCCCATCTCCAGCAGAGCGCGCTCTAACTGTTCGAGTTTATTGACAAATGATTCCATTTGCTTCTCCCTTTCCGGCTTAGGTCCTAAGATCCTATCGGCGGGTCAATGAAAATAATGAAGGCTCCGTTGCCTAAATCCTGCCTAGTCGCTAATTTGATGACATTCGTAGTTTTTTTCCTGGCTCTGCCGCCAAGGGTTGGGTGTTTCACCTAACCTAGACCTGAATATCCAGGGAGTGATCCAATGCCTATGCTTTCCTATTTGCTACTGCTGGCAGCTCTCCTTCCCTTGGCAGGAACGCAGCCCCAAGCTGCCGCGCAAGATCTGGACACCAGCCTGCTGCAAGAGGCAAAGCGTTTTCGCATCCAAGCGCTAGCTCCGCTGCCGCCCAAAAACCAGGCGCTCTATGAGGTTGGACGGGCATTGTTCCAGGATCAGGTCCTCTCGGGCAATCGCAATATCTCCTGTAAAACCTGCCATGATCCTCGTCGCGGAGGCGCAGATGGGATGATGCTATCGATAGGTCAAGGGCGCGATGCTGGGAAACAGGGACAAGGCGTGGTGCTGCCCCGCCACAGCCCTTCGATCTTTGACTTGGGGCAAAAAGATGCGCGGCAGTTGTTTTGGGATAGTCGAGTTAGTTTGCATTTTAGCGAATGGAAATTTGAAACACCCGAACCGAGGCTAAACGGCTTAAATCCTCCCGCCCTGGAAATTTTCACCGTTTTTCGCCGCGCAGCGGATGTGCAAGCTCTCTTTCCATTGCGCTCACCGGACGAGATGCTCGGCCGCTACAAGGAAAATGATTTGGCACAGTCTCAGGACAACCTCAAAATCTGGGAAAACCTCGTCACGCGACTTCGGGCCGAGCGATCAGATCTTATGCAAAAGCTCAGCCAAGCCTACCAACTTGCGAGCAGCTCAGAGCTGAATATTGGGCACATCGGAGGCTCCTTGGGAGAATTTATCGCTTATGCATTTCAAGCCGGCCAGACCCCGCTTGATCGTTATTTGCGTGGCGATCTGCAAGCGCTTTCCGCAAGGCAAAAGTTGGGATTTTCTGTCTACCTCGGCGAGGGTCGTTGCAGCTCTTGTCACAACAGTCCTCTCTTGAGCAACGGAGTAGTGATGAATATTGGTGTGGCCCCGCTCAAAACCAAAACACAAAAACTCGATCTTGGTCGCTACAACCTCACCCAAGACCCGTGGGACTACGCCATGTTTAAAACCCCTCGACTGCGCAATATCAAGTTATCCGCTCCCTATATGCATAACGGAATTTACAAGAATCTTAGCGAAGTGCTAGATCACTATGAAAACGTCTACACAGCCCTCTATGAATTCACTCCAGATGCGCAGGGCCTCAAATTCTACAGCACTCAGATATTCAGGATCGAGCAAGAGTCGGAGCTCCATAAAATCGCCGACACGATCTCACCCTTGATCGAACGCCCGGTCAAATTCAAACCCGATCAGCGTGAGGCCTTGCTGGACTTTCTCGAAAACGCGCTGACGGACGAGAGCTATTTGCAGAATTTTTAAACGCGCCGTCATTCTGAGCGAAGCGAAGGTAACCATGTTTACAATTTCGTGATTTTCGTGTCTGCAGGGAGTTGAAAAAGGCTTGTGGCAATGGGTTCGCGCTGGGGCGAATGAAAGGCAATTTCGTTCCTCTGTCCGTCCTTATAATTTAAAACCAGTGTTTGGATGTAGGCCTCAGCTTTGTGAATGCTGACCTCGGCATTGGTGAGATCCGATGCCTGCAGGGGAATAAGGGTCAGGCTAGCGCTTTTAGCATCTTCTTTGAAATTTTCCATGCGATAGGATTGGGTTAAACGATCAAAATTCAGAAATATCTCTGTAATATTTAGATAGTCGCTGGCCTTTTGCATCTCGGTGGCTGACGACGTCGCTGGGTAGTACTGGAAAAAACTTTTGCCGTCGAACAGCAGTCGGCTCTCCTTGTCTTGAATGTCCCAGCGGAAATAGTGCGGTTTTGCGAAGTAGGCCTGGCCATGGGTCACCGACACGACAAAATCGCCTTTTTTGCGAATGGATTTCTTATAGAATTTATTTTCAAACTTAAGGCTCAAGTTGCCAGAGCCTTGCAGGTTTTGCTGCAAAGCAGCGATGCCATCAGTGCTACTTGTCTGGGTGGGTGCTGCTGCACCAACCCCCGTCTGAGTAGGTGTAGAAGTAGCCGCAGGTTTTTCTCCCTTTGCTTCCTGCTCGAACCAAGGGCTTAAGGAAAAAGCCGCAGCGATGGCAACGGCCATAAGTGCGATGTTCTGAAGTTTTTTTCGTTGGGACAGCGGCATAATACAAACTCCCGTGAATTTTAGGGCACCCGATACTCTAGCACAGGACCTCGCCCGCAAGGCAAGCAAGGAGCACAGGGGCCTTCGCCGTAGAGTTTGAAACGGCAAGAAGGGGAGAAATGTAGGCTTGCCTTAATTATAGACACTTGCGTGTTTTAGATATTGTTAGGTTATTGTAATATAATAATATTATTGATATAATTGCCTTGTGGGGAGCGCTCCGACACCATTCTGCTTGTGGAAACATCTGTGGATGAGTGGGGATAAGCTTTGAGGCCGGAAGCCTCAAAGCCATATCCCAACAAAGAGAGAAGGTGGTGGATTACATTCTTAACAGGCCTAACACCATTTCTGGTTTGGTGTTAGCATGAGTCATCATCGCCATAGAGGCCTGAGATAGAATTTTCGCCTGGGTAAACTTGGCTGTTTCTTCTGCATAATCAACATCTTTGATCCGACTCATCGCTGCGCTTAAGTTCTCATGAGAGACCTCAACATTGGTGATGGTCGAATTGAGTCGTGATTGCACTGAACCCAAAGTCGCGCGAAAGG
>JBIKVD010000060.1:0-15377 GCA_044357055.1 Oligoflexales bacterium
AGCCATGTCAAAATAGGAGATCAAAAAATGAAGTCATTTATCGTATGCGCCTTCTCGCTCTTCCTTCTCAACTGTGGACCGGCCATGGGACCCCAGGCCAGGATTAAGAGCAATGAGCCACCCACCACGGCGATCTCTTGGAATTCGCAAACCCTGGGCGATATCAAAGCCACCTTGTCCAAGCAATTGGACGGAGGCTTCAGCTTATCTGTGGTCTATTCAGGGGCGTTGCTGCCCGATTCCAGCAGTTGGCAAGACTTAAAAATGGATCTACTTCTGCGTGGTGTCGATGGCAAGGAAAATAGGATCACGGTCATGCCAAGGACTGCAAATGTGGCTTCAAATTCTTGGACGGTAACTTATTTCCTATCCAGCACTTGCAATATGGCTCAGCCGTATGCCTGCCTTTCGCCTGATGTCTATCCCACAAGTGATGCTGTCACAGAACTGCTGAAGCCGTTTGCTATTGGCCATGGTCGAACCGAAGATTTTGATCTTGTTGTCTCGTTTGTTGATCAATACGGGAATTGGGACGATTTGGGTGGGCAAGGATATAAATTTCACTTTGCAGGGATTAAGTAGGTCCTACTTTGATTCTGCCGGAGAAGACCAATCTCTGCGTTCGCTTCGTCAAAAATTCGTCGCCTAACCAGTAAGTTATGTCTCCTCTTTTTTTTATCGCGGCCTTGATCTTTGGCTTTTCCTGCAGAATCTACTTAGCATCAATGTTTACTTAGCGTCACAGAGTCCTACCATCAAATGTCCATTGGCATCAGAAGTGGGTACTGTAGCAAAATAATATTTGCTGAGGGTAAGCACGGGTTCTTTCGTTAAGCCTTCACTGTAGCCAGAAATCAGTTCCACATCCACTTGTGCAACGGCAGAACTTGGCCATTTGGCTATTTTCTTACAGAGACTTCTAACTTCCGGATCTAAACGAAAGTCAGGGCGCATGTGCATCTTGATGGAATAGAGATTTGGTATAGATGCCATCAGATCTTGGAATTGCACCGATGCTGCCACTGCTGGCAACATTTCATTGGAAGCCGGCGCGGCAGCGCTCGCGCAGGGTTGCGAAGAAAAGTAACTTACGAAAACAAATAGACTTAATAGACTAATCTTCATGAGACACCTCCGACTGCGATTATTCATTGGAGCTATAGCTCCCTAGGAAGAACATATACCCATTCATCCGTATTGCCAACTTGCCAGCAACCCGCGGGGACCCCGCGGGAAAAGAGAATGAACGGACAAATTAGGCTTATTGGCGCCGGCATTGAGTTGCGAAACAACACCATTGTTGCCCTCAAGGTCAGAATCATTTGAAGATGGGTTTATCGACCTGGATAGGACCGCGCGAGGTTCGAGCTGGTCGATCGGAGCGTATCACTAGCAACCGAGCAGAATTTAGGGATTTTAAGTGACTTTCTTCTTGGCGCTGCGAGGCGGAACTTTGGCGTCAAGACCTTTTTCCAAACGCAAGAGCTGTACGATCAAATCACTTTCCCTAGCTTTATCTTCTTCATCGGGAAAAAGGCCTTCTTCCGCGATCAAGACCTTGTAAGCCTTCATTTCGGCGAGACGTTCTTTGAGTCGCCGAATCTGGGACTCTCTTCCTTCGGCGGTGGTCTTAATGCCAACGGGAAGCTCGCGCTCTGCCTTGCGAGGAGCAGCATTTTTAGCTGGTGACGTGGCCATTTTCGCGTCATCGGTTCTTGAAAACTCGGTCGGCGTAGACTTCGAGGTTGCCGTACTCTTCTTTACAGTGCTCTTCGTCCTGGCGTCGGCTTTGGGAGCGCGGGAACGAGTGGTCTTACCCGCAGCACCACCGGTGCGCTCAGCTGCGGCGTCTCTAGGGTTGCTTTTTTTTGCTTTTATGCTGGGCTTTTTCGTTACCATAAGAATCAATCATTTCCTTGCAGGAGGCTGCGAAGCATCCAAGCTGTTTTTTCGTGAATCTGCATTCGTTGAGTCAAAAGATCAGAACTTACCTCGTCGTTGACTTCGGCGGCGATTGGCATGATGCTACGTGCCGTACGAATCACGGCTTCTTGAGCTGTTACTAAGTTGGCAATCATATCTTCTGCTTTTGGTGTGCCCGTTTCTTCTTTGATACTGGTTAACTTACCAAATTCCGCGTAGGAGCCTGGAGCTCGTTCGCCCAAAGCCCGGATTCGCTCAGCAATGCTATCAACCGCGAGAGCGAGCTCGGTGTACTGTTGTTCGAACATCAGATGAAGGGTTTGAAACATTTTGCCAGTGACGTTCCAATGATAGTTATGGGTCTTAAGATAAAGCGTATAAGTGTCCGCCAGCAATTTTGATAAACCTAGAGAGATTTCTTTGCGGGATTTCTCAGGAATGCCGATATTCATGTCCATGAATTCCTCCTTTTAGGGCAGCGTTTCTTTTCTTATAGCGGCCAATTTTCTCTTCTGGCCCAGCCTTGCGACCATAGCACATATTCAGGGCTTTAGGGCTTATCAGAACTAGGCATACTGCTGTTTTGGCTTTCTTGCGGCAGAGGGTTCCGTACTCTTAGGCCGGAACTTCAAGACGATGGGGATCTGATCGAATCCAAGGTAGTTTTTCAGCCGCTTGGTTAGGAAGCGTACATAAGAGTCGCTTAGTTCTTTGGGCACATTGGTTTTGATAATAAAGGTCGGTGGTTTCACGCCAATTTGTGTGCCGTAGTAGAATTTGATGCGCTTGTTGTATCTCTTGACCACCTGCGGCGTATGTTCAGCGACGATTTTTTCGATGGCCTCGTTAACTTTGCTGGTAGGTACCCGGAGGCTGTAGTTTTCGCTGAGCTTAAGACAAAGCTCCATGATTCGCGACACCCGTTGATTCTGTAAACAGGAAACAAAGACGATTGGTACATAAGCCATATCAGCGATGCGGTCGTAAATTGCCGCAGCATATTCTTTGGCGGAGTTGCTGTGCTTGTCTTCAAAAAGATCCCACTTGTTCACGACGATCAAGGAGGGGATAGCGCGAGCAACGGCTAGGGACAGGATTTTTGCATCCTGATCTGAAAAACCTTCTTTTGCATCGATGACCAACACACACAGATCGGCTTCCTGCAAATTTTGGATGCTTCTTAGAGTTGAATAAGACTCAAGCTCGCTCACAACCTTTGCTTTTTTTCGCAAACCAGCGGTGTCGATGATTTCGAAGCAATGATTGTGGTAAACAAGACGACTTGTCACGCTGTCTCTTGTCGTGCCGGGGATATCGCTGACGAGGGATCTCGTTTCACCGGCTAAGCGGTTCAAGAGCGAAGATTTTCCAACATTGGGGCGTCCAATCAACGCAATCTTGGTCAGCTTTTCCTCTTGTTCTTTCACTTTCGGGGCATTGTGGGTAGCCAGTTGTTCGTTGATGCTCTCAAGCAGTAGAGGAATCTGGAATCCTGCTCTGGCTCCAATGCAGATGGGATCGCGGTGACTGAATTTAGCAAAGTCCCAGCTTTTATCTATATGTTCCTTGCCATCGATCTTATTGACTACGACCAAGATCGGTTTGCCTTCTTTTAACAGCTCGCGGTAAACAATTTCATCCATGGGATGCATGCCCGTCGCACCATCTACCAGAAACAGCACCAAATGGGCGCCGCGAACAGCAGCCATGGATTGGCTCCAGACTTCATCATGCCCAAAGGGTTGAAAGCGATAGTCTTTGTTTTCAAAGCCCCCTGTATCCACAACCACAAACCCATCTTCCCGATTTTGGTCATAATAGGCGGTGCCGTAAAGGCGATCTCTGGTGACACCGGGTTGGTTATCCGTGATAGCAGTATGTGACCTAGTTAGCATATTAAACAAAGTGGACTTACCCACGTTTGGTCTGCCGACAATGGCAACGATTCCCTTAATCATTCGCAGTCTCCATTCGGTCCTGAGTCGCCGATGCTAAAACAGTTTGGCGCTTGTCGGAAGAGCGAGCCTTGCCTTTGCCGGGGTTTGCTTCTTCGTTCGCGGTCATTAGAACTTGAATATTTGCGATTTGCTTATCAAGTCGCTCGCAAGCCAAGCGTGCAGCATCTTGTGAAGCTTCCTTGATGCTTGAGCCAGTTCCCAGGATTTCATCTGCCATGCCTGGAATTTGAATCAAGACAGAAAAAACCTTGTTATGATCCGGCCCCATGCTCTTGATGACCTGATACTTCGGCGTGCATTTGAATAATTCTTGCGTCCGCTCCTGCAGATGGGTTTTGTAATCGAAGTGGACGCGATTAGCAAGATTCTCAGCCAGCAGTGCCGCATAGATACGAATGATCACTTCTTTTGCGTGGAGCAGGCCTCCATCGAGGTAGATGGCTGCGAAGATGGCCTCGAGTCCATCTGCGACAATAGAGCTTTTATTTCTGCCCCCCGATCGCTCCTCTGCCTTTCCAAGGTAGAGATGGTCAGGTAGATGGATTTGCTTTGCCAGCATGGCGAGGGTTTTTTCATTGACTAAAGAGGCGCGAATTTTTGACAGCATTCCCTCATTAAAACTTTCGGCATGCTCCATTAAGTATTCGCCAATCACCAAATTCAATACCGCATCGCCCAGAAATTCCAAGCGTTCATTGTGTTTGGTGGCTTTACGAAACAAGCCCTTATCGCCGCTGCTCTCTGCTTCGAAAAGGCTAGCTTCAGGGGATTTCGCTTTCCTTTTACGCTCCGGTGCCGAGCGGTGTCGCAAGGCTAGCTGGAGAAGATTCTTTTTATGAAATTGGTAACCTAAGGATTTTTGTAATTCCACAAGTGAGCGACTTGGTCGAGCTTCCTGAGAGGATGACAAAAGGAAGGACGGAGAGGACTGAGTCGAATCATCTGGCATGGTAGCCACAGAGCTTCGACGAACCTCGTCTGCAGTTTGAGTTTTTCTTGGGTTTTGCATGTCGTTGCTTATCCCGAATTCTTGACTAGCTTGATGATGAAACATCCAAGGCAATCGAAGCCGTAATTTCATCAAATGGATTATAAATTAATAGACTTATTAATAATAGTATAATCTTTTTAAATATACCCAAATGGCTGTCGAAAGTTTTTCCTATAGAGATTAGGACCTTGAAAAACTAAGATAGGAGGATCTCATTCCTCAGGCCATGGACCATTCCTATGACCCAAAGACGCTCTAGGGCTATTTTGAGTTTCTTTCTATTCTTTCTGATTTTTGCTCTGGCGGCTGGCTTTGCCCTCCGCTGGCTTGAGGCATGGCTCCAAGAGCCGCGAGTCCTGCAAAGCCCTGTTGAGCTTGTCATTGCTAAAGGTAGCTCCGGACAAGAAATTGTCGACCAGTTAGCAGAGCGCGGACTTATTGACCATAGGCTCGTTTTTTATCTCTGGGCGCGACACGGCCAAGTGCTACAGAAATATCAAGCGGGGCGCTATCGCTTCGCCGATCAGTTTACGATCCAGCAGGTTTCCCAAGCTCTGGTAAACGGTGATGTCTATCGGGAGCTGATGCTACAAGTCACGATCCCCGAGGGCTTTACAGCTAAGGAGATTTTTGACCGGCTGAGTGCGCTCGGGCTCGCACGAGCCGAGCTGGAAAGGAACTTCGCGGATCCGGGGTTTCTATCCCAAGCTGGGCTAAAAGCTCCCAACCTTGAAGGTTATCTATACCCGGCTACTTACACATTTTACGACGTGATGCCCGAAGCTAAGCAAATTTTAAAGCTAATGGTGGATCGCTTCTTTGCCGTCGTGACGCCTGAGCTGATCCAGCGTCTGGCGGCAGTGGGCCTCAGCCTCAATGAGGCCGTGACCTTTGCCTCTTTGATTGAGCATGAAACCTCTTTCGATGAGGAAAAACCCCTGGTCGCAGAGGTCATTTGGAACCGTCTTAAGCGAAAAATGCCACTCGGAATCGATGCCGCCCTGATTTACGGTATTGCTGACTATGCGGGTGATATCAAATGGGTTCATTTGCGGGACGCAAAAAACCCCTATAACACTCGTATCCATAAAGGGTTACCTCCTGGCCCCATTGGGTCCCCCCATATTTCCTCCCTGCTGGCTATTTTGAATCCCAGCCAAGAGGGCTATTATTATTATGTGCTCGATAAGGAACTTAGCGGTCGTCATCGATTCACAAAGACCCTTAAGGAGCATAATCTTTATGTCGAAAAGCTAAAGCGAAACAAATAGGTGCCCATCCAGACATCCATAGCGAGGAGAATCCATGACCAAGAAAGCCCCCAGTAAGAAGACAAAGCCACAAGCCTCCTCCATGGACGAGCTGCGCAAGTCGGGAGAACGTATTCCGGTGAACCTCCTGGTGGATTATCAGTCGAAAGAAGGGCACTACCTGTTTGATTTCTGCAAGGATCTTGGCACGGGTGGAGTCTTTATACAAACAGAGGCGCCTCTCAAGCAAGGCGAGGAGCTTGATCTTACTTTTACCATTCCTGACAGCAAGAAAACGCTGGCAACGAAGGGCAAAGTTATGTGGGTGCAGCCTAGGATCAAAGACCGTCCGGAATTAATGGCGGGGATGGGCGTGCAATTTGTTAGTTTTCCTAAGGAGCATCGTGCGCAGTTGGAAGAATATATCAAGCGTTATAACACCAACTACAAGTCGATCTTTAGGACGGCTTAATCACCAACGACTTATCGATAGCTGGGTGCCATAACTCAGAAAAAAAGGAGGGGTCCGAAAACCCCTCCCTCAATTGACTTCCAAAGAGCCTAAGATAAAATTCTTAGTTATCCAAGAGTCCTGACAATCCACCGAGGATTCTCATACGAGATCCCTCGTTCGATCCAGTGGTTATTGGCTCAATGACATTACCACCAAGTGCATTCTTATTATAGAACTGGTCTGTCAACCCGAGAATGGCTTGTCTTAACATCAGTCTATAACCGTTCTTCATTGCCGTGGTGACCAGTTCGCTATTAATGCAAGTGTTCAAAGCGGTGTTGAACTCCTCCCCCGCCAGGTTCCAGCCTGACAACTCCGCCTCAATAGCAGTGCTGTCATTGCATTTGGTATAAGCAGGTTGGTAGATTTTGCGCTTAATAGTAACAAATTGGCCCAACAAAAACCTTAAATGATCAGGTTGAACCCATACATTCAAAGCCGTGCGACTCTGTGGATCAATTTCATGATCGGCATACTGAATGAAGAGATCCTTAGCAATTGCCTGAAACAAGGCTGTTTCTTCAGCTGTAGCCGACTTTGGGTCCGCAGGAGGTGCTGCTCTCAAGAAAGCTTGGAGATTGGCTAAACCATCCATTTGAGATCCGGCATCCAAACATTGGCTCAGCATCGCTTTTCGAGCCGCGAGAGTCTTCGCATTGGCATCAGCGATCGCAGCGGGAGATTCATCCTTAGGTCGGAAACCAATAGCGGAAAACAATGCCCCTTCCTGGGACTCTTCTGCTTTGGACAAAATCCACACTTTTTCATCGGGCACCAGTTTCACTGCGATACAATCCAAAGCGCCGTTTCTTTCACCAATATCTAACCAGGTTAGGTTGTGATCAGCCACCGCCTCTTCCAATAACAAGGAACCGATAGTGTTACGATTACGATCTGCATAGCGGAAGTCTCCTCCCAAATCAAAACCGTAAACCATATTACTATTGAGCTGTGCCGGCCAAACCTTCTCAAAGGCGGCTCGCGTGGTTCTGGTATTGCGGTCCTCTATGACCCGTGCTTTGGTCTGAATATTGGTAATGCCAGGATAGTCAGCAGTATTTCTAAACGACGTTGCAGTCGCATAGATATGATTCTCCAGTTCATAGTAGGACGAGGAACGAACCTCGCTCTTGTCTGGACGCGTGGAGTTGATGCCAAACTCCTTAAGCGGCGTACCTCTTAGAACCGCCTCTTTAAGTCTGGTTTCCATGCGATCGCGGAAACGAGCATCATCCATGAAATTTGGAAAGATAGACTCACCAGCAGCCAACAAATTGCCTACGACGAAAGGTTGCCGCGTAAACAGAACCATTCTTGCGTAGTCCTTCATCCTTGACAAACCAGCGCTGTAGATGATGGGGTCAACAGTTGTGAAAGCCTTCTCCACATCGCTGACAGACATGGGGGTTTGTTCGCGGTAGCTCGTGCCAACCTTGGTGACCGCAGTGATCTCGATGTCTGTGACTGAGGGGTCATTTGCGCTAAACAGCTGATACCGAATGTCATTTAGATCTTGAGAGGCTTCCTCGCAATCCCAGACAGTCTTTCCGGTGGTGATATAGACATTCTTTTGCACCTGGGAGAACTCAATGGTGGTACGGAACGCCTCGGAATCACTCCCCTTCACTACTTTCATATCAACCATGCAAAGCTGGGTTGGGTAGAAAATGACATCTGAGGCGAAATCGTAGATTCGCTCTACGGCCTTTGAGTAACTGATGAGTTCCTGACTCTTGCGAATCTGCTCTTGGGACTTGCCATCCGTTTTGGCCAAATCAGCACGGAACTGACTCATCGTCGCCTCGTTAACACCTCTTTGAAGGTAAGGACCGAAGAAGGTCACTACCGCAGGATCTGCCCTGAATTTCTCATAAGCCTGCTTTAAAAAGATCCAATTTGTAAAGGGCACGGTGGGATTTCCCGCAATCGTCGTATAAGCGTAGCCATTGGTAATATAAGTGCTCATGATGTCCGTGATAGCCCAGTCGACGACCTCTTCTGGTGTCGTACCTGCATCCCACCGACGGCAAAGAGGATCAAAAATCCCCTGCAGTTCATAGCTGCCAGCCTCTTCATCAGAACATACCGCATAGTACTTGATGTCTCGCCCTTGAGCTGCCTTCTTAATGGTTTGTCCGTTTTGCAGGGCAAGCTTGGTACCATCTGTCAATTCAAACTGACGTGCGTAGCCGTAGCGGATAGCTGCTACGTCATATGGACCGACTTCTCGGAACAGATCGAAATCGCGGTTGGGGTATTCCATCACGCTTGACGAAAGGTATTTAGGCCTTCCGTCGGTGTCTACTGGGAAATTACCTGGGTCAGAACTACCGCGGAAGTTATGCCTTAAGCCAAAATTATGACCCATTTCATGCATCAAAGTTGAAACCATGAGGTCTTTCATTAAGACGCTGGCACAGTCCAGCGCCGCTTCTTGTTCGCCCGGAGCATTCAGAGCCTCTGAGATCGAACTTTCACGGAGTGCGAGGGCAGAGTCTACATAAGCAGACAGTTTGGTCTTGCCTCCCATGCAGAGTTTTTCAATTTTGCTGAAGGAAACGACTTGTGAGGCTACAGCAGAAGCGAACTCACATTGAAAAGATTTCTGGTTTTCCATCACGAGTTCTAACTGGCCAGCTGGATTCTCATTAGACTCGTCATGCTGGGCTCTAAGATCTGCGAAGCCCTTGTTCTGGTTATGAGACAGCAACTCTAAGGCCTTTTGACCCGTCTTGAGTTCCCAAACCTGTTCAAGAGAGGAAATCATCGGAGCAAAAGTAATCTCCGTAGCGCCGATCTCAGCATTTATCACGGCGCTAAGACTGCCGCCACCTTCGCCACTAAATCCCTGAAAGGTTTTACCGTATTGCTCAGGAAAGCGGCGCTCCATCATTGATTCCCAGAGGCTGGGGTCGACAATAGCGGGGAGTTGATTTTGATTCTTCTGGCCTAAAGAACCAGAAGCAAGCATCGCGATCGAAGCATTAGCTCCTCCAGCGGCGGCATCAGCTATATTGGTGGTTGCGCTACTAGGCCGGAAAGCCAGTCCCTTCGTCGTCTCAATAGCTTTCTCCGCAGAAGCGATCCCTTCAATGGCCTTACCTTCATAGACACCTAGGCGGTCGCGAACGAAACTGCGTAGGGTGCGGATCACGGTCTCGCGATAATTGCGCAAGTAAATGTTGGTCGTCGAGCTGTAGATTTCACCACTACGGGAGTCACCGACATTTGGGCCATATCCAAGCAGTCGGCTGGTGAGTTCGTAGCCGTGGAAAGAGATCTTATTGTAACGAACATCGCCAATCTCAACTAAGCCTTCACCTAAGGTTACGCGAATCCCTGAGTCTGCCTTTTGGAAGGCTGCATCCCAAGCGTCAACCGAGATTTTGATGGCTTCCATGACACCTGGATCATCAACGGGGGTGCCTTCGGTGATATAAAACTTAATTTCGCCGTTTTCTGGGTAGTAACGATTTACGTAGATTTGATCAGAAAAGTCCTTCTTTTGTGTGTAAAGACCGCCATTGATAAAGCTCTTGGTGTCGGTGAAAAACCGGAAGTAAGACTTATCATCGAAAGGATAGGGAATGCCCGCGCGGACCTCTGGCGTCTTTACCATGGAGTACTTCCAGGTGAGGCCAGTCGCAGATTCAAAGATTGTAAATCCAATATAGTCGGAACCGATTTCTAATCGCTCCAGCTTGTTTTCTTGAGTTTTGGAACGCTGCAAGCGATCCGAATTGTTAAAGTCGATCAAAGCATACTGACGATCTTCCCAGCGGCGAGAACCGGCATCGCCATCGGTGAGTTTCTGCTCTCTAAGGTACGCGTCGCCTCCAGCCACAACGGTTTCATAGTCGACCCATTCGACGGGGATCTCAAGGCCAACATTCATTTTTTGCGCGTCCAGAACCACTTGTTCTGGTGCAATATTGACGTCCACTCCCAAAACGCTGTTTTTGGTACGAATAAAGCGCATTCTGAGAGCGCTATACTGCATGCCGACTTCTTCGGCGGAGTAGGGACCAGAAATTGGGCGACCGACGACAGTCTTTGTGTAAGTCCATTCAGTCTGATCGTCAAAATAGTCTGCGCGGATCATGTCGAGCTTCTGTTCAGCGCTAAAATACTTGATGCCCTGCTTGTCGACTTTGAAATGGGTCGCATCGGCCAAGTAATCTTTTGTAAAAGTCCTGTAGGTACGTGTGTCTTTACCGCGAGAATCCTCTTGCTTTTCAACCGTATAGAGCCTGATGGGGAGGCCGAATAATGGAACAGAAAAGCGACCATCTGCTCTGGGTAGAGCGTAGGTCATCTCTTGCGATGGTATCTCCTCCTTGGCAGCGACCTTGGAGAAAATCACATGCTTATCAGTAAACTTATACTCGATTTCGTATGCGAAAGGTGCGTCGGCGGTGCCTGACTTTCCGTACAGCCTTAAGTCCGAATAATTGATGCCATCGATCAAAGGGGATTCGATCGAATAGTCGACTTCGTTGTAATTACGAATGAGATCAAAACCCTCATGAACAATTAGTTTGTCCGCAAGAGAGGTGACTCCGTTAAATTTCTCTTCCTTGGTGAGGATTTTGTCCAAGTTACGGGAAGTGAAATCCGCTATGGTGTAGAGGTTCTCCCCATCTCCTTGAGCGAAATTAGCATCACGCTTCTCATAACATCCTGTAAGAATCGTGGCACTCACAAAGGTCAGAAACGACGCAAACAAGTTCCTGAAACGACGGTTAGTGATCATTGGCACATTCCCCTTTCTTTATCTTCACCGCTTCCATCCTGGAGAGCGAGTGCAGGCAGTGTTCAACATTGACGAAAACAAAAAACAGTTCCAGAAAACCAAGCACAATTCATCAAAACGTATAGGTGATCTCGCTAAAAACTTGTGACAATGCTATGTCAGTGACCTGAACATTTGAAGTGACGCGATCGTATTGAGTCGTGGTATCCGTAATCGTGTGCCCCAAGGATACAGAAAAAGAAGGATCGGCCTGATAGCTAATGGCCTCGGTATGAGCATAAGCATCATCGAGGCGGTCAGCAAAGGTATCGTATGAAATCGTGTTTGACCCGCTTAGGTCCAGCGCCCACTTAGGGTGCCAAGAGTAGGAGATCGACGCGCTGGGGATAAAGGTTCTAGCCACGTTCCGTCCGCCTGTAGCATTGACATCATACTGATAAAAATTCTCGCGATAGGGAAGTGAAGCTCCCAATTCGATCGATTCGCCCCAGCGAATGGTCTTATTACTCAATCTCACTGAAGGTGAAATCCTTGCTGCGCCCTGGAAGGAGGTGTGGCTGGCGCTGTCCTGGTTGGTAGGAGCGTAAAGGCGACCCGCTAGTGAAACGCTAAAAGATTCGCTAGCATTTTTGTACAGAGATCGCGAAAGGGAAAAATAAGTGGGATTGATAGCAGTCTCTTTAAATCCACCTACCTCCTGCACACCGCCAGCTGTGAGTCCCGCGGTATAGTTGGAAAAGATTTTCCTTGAGATGGTTAAAGTTGCGCCAATAGACTCACTGAAGAAACTATCGTCCGAATTAATGACGCTGCGAGAATAGTTTATCGCCCCGCTGCCAGACCAAGGGCTGGGACCCGATGCGAACTTCTTGCCGTCAATATATTGGGTCGCTCTTGATGGAGATTGGATACCGGCAGAATCCTGGGCAAGCGCAACAGCATGAAAGCAGGACATGATGCCGTACGTCAAGACAACGATACCAAGATTAAGCCATTTTGTCGCTCTTAAGTTTTCCATCAAGTTCGTTGCCATCATCTAAAGCCTCCAAGCAGTAATATCAGTTCGCGAGTCCATGCAAACCGGTGATCAAAGTTAAAGAAAGGATCTAAGTGTCTGTTTTTACGTGCAAGTCATATCGACGTTGTGGCTAGTATAACATGTTTTTTTCTAATGAAAAGCTAATAGTTGGCGGGCTGGCCAAGTTTTCAGGTAATCTTAAAGATGTTAGGTGCTTGGGTCTGCGCATGTCGGGTGCGGCGAGGAGTTTCCACCGATCGATTTATGAGAATTTCACCTAGTGCTCGATAGCGTTTCATCATTTTATGAGTGCGGCAGCTTTTGTCGCGGCAATTTCGACGTTCTTCTTGAGGCCTGTCGAGTTGTAGAGAAGTTCCCGGCCCACATTCACAAACGCCAATCGTGGGGGATGGGGGGCGTTGCGTAGTTCCTTTACGACGTCTTCCCAACGGGCTCCCTGAGCCCCGACCCCAGGTATTAACAGCGGGGTAATCTCCGAGCTTAGTCGCAAAATGGCCCGCAGGCTGTCTAGATCCGTCGCGCCCACTACCAAACCGACGCGGTTTGTAGCGCTAGCGTTTTTAGCTTCACAATCCTGGGCCAGCTTTTCGAAGATTTTGATCCCATCCGCTGTTCGTAGGTCTTGGAGCCACGATGATCCTGGGTTCGAAGTCTTGCACAACACAAAAGCACCCTTAGAGGGAGTCGTGAGATAGGGCTCGATGGTATCCCAGCCCATATAGGGGTTAACTGTGACCACGTCGGCGCCATAGCGCTCAAAAGCCTCCCTTGCATAATGGGATGCGGTATTGCCGATGTCGCCGCGTTTGGCATCCAGTATGAGCAGATGCTCAGGATATTGCGTCCTGATGTATTCCATCAGCGCTTCCAACTCACCTTCACGGCCTTGGGAGGAAAAAAAGGCGATCTGGGGTTTGAAAGCAAGGGCGGATGGAGCAGTCGCATCGACAATATCGCGGCAAAAATCAAAAAAGGGGCGATGAGAACTCGCATAGTCGGCTGGCATTTTTCCTGGATCGGGGTCAAGGCCGACGCAGAGCATGGAACCGGTTCTTTTCAAACGCTGCCAAGATTTGTGCCAGGGGTTTTCGATCGTTTCCTTAGAGTTGTGGGGTAGCTTGGTCAAATTGATTCCTTCTAAGCTGTCCTCCAAAGCCTTTTCATTAGGATTTCGGGACCCAGCTCTGCTGATAACTTCGATCCTCTATTTCTAGCGCATATTTTGTCGATTTAAGGGGCTTCCAGGTGTCAAGCATCACCGCGAGTTCATCCGTTTGCTTATGCCCCATACTTGCCAAATAATTGCCGGGCTGCGGACCGTGGGGCTGGCCAACCGGATGAAAAGAGATGCTGCGCGGCCCAATGCCCTGGCGTGAAGTAAAGTTACCGCGCACATAATATATTATCTCATCGCAATGCACATTGGCATGTGGATAGGGGCATGGGATCGCTCCTTCGCCATAATCCACCATACGAGGGACAAAGGAGCAAACGGCAAAGTCTCGCGATTGGAAAGTCAGATGGAGGTTCGGTGGCAGATGGTATTTGCCGGTTTTTGGCAGATAATCAAGGATATGAAAAGCCATGGGATAGACACTGCCATCCCAGCCATAGGTTTGGAAGGGAGCTAGTTTATAGCGCTGCTCAACGAGAGAATCGCCTGCGAGGGCGACGATGGTCGTAAAATAATCTTTGGCCAGTAAGCCTGCAGGATTGATCGGGTGGCGAAAATTCCGGTGGGTATAAGGCGCCTCTAACTTGAGCTGGCCGTGGGGATTGCGAAAGTCATGGGGAATACCCAGGTGTTCGGTCGCTTCGATAAGCAGCATCTCTATCTTGCCCGTGTGCTCCAGGCGGTAGGGCACCCCTTTAGGGATCAGCAAATAATCATGCTGGTCAAAAGTCAGAAAACCAAAGGGGGTGACGAGCGTACCGGCGCCTTCTTGAATAAAGTAGAGCTCGTCGGCGGTCCAATTAGCAAAGGCATAGTCGGCCTGAGCTTGGCCCCTTATCACGCTCACGCGGGTCGTTTCATTGCGAAAGAGAGCGGTGCGAGATTCGAGCAAGTTTTTTCCACTGGGGGCTTCCCAGGTCTTAATGTGACGCCTGGCGAAGGGGCTCTCGCGATCTAGAGAACAGACTCCTATGATGCGATCCGCATCACCCTGAAAAGGCGTCTGTCTTTCGATGGCATTTGGCTCGTGTCGTAAATGCATGATGGAAAAACCGCCAGCAAAGCCATCACGGGTAAAAACGTATTCATAGGAGGCGAGGCCCCTGGGCTCGGATTTAGGGTGAAATTTGCTATGGGGTTTTGCAGAGATTTCACCCTCTGTGCGTCTTTCTAGCATTTCAGGGCCCCTTTTTTGTGCGATTCAATTAAATAAGTTCCAGTGGCAATTGGCTGGCGGTCTTTGCCATCGTTATTTGGTCCAGTTCAATCGTCTCGAATAGGGCCCGGAAATTGCCTCCACCAAAACCGTCATCACCTTCGCGTTGGATGATTTCGTAGAACAGGGCGCCGCCCTGAGGATCCTTAAATTGACGACTGAGTTCGTGGGAGAATATCTGGAGCAGGTAGCCCTTCGCACTGCCATCGATAAGTATGTCCAATTTCGCCAACTCAGCCATGGTTTCTCTGATTTTACCCCTAAACCCTGCTTGCTCTAAGCGAGCGGGGACGCGGTCGTAGTAGGATCCGGGGGCTGCAAGAAACTGGGCGTCTTTGCCCTTCAATCCCTGCATGGTTTTGATGATGTTTGGAACGCGAAGGGCCAAGTGTTGAATACCGGAGCCGCGATTGTCCGCCAAATAGATATCGATTTGGCTATTGCGGAAAAAGGGATAAGCAGGCTCGTTATTGGCAAATTTAATCCCCGAATCCGGATGCCACATAACGGTGCTTTTTAGTCCGCTACCGACCGGCAATTTGGGATTGACGTCGTTGGT
>JBIKVD010000330.1:0-4789 GCA_044357055.1 Oligoflexales bacterium
TTCCGTCAGGTTCCTAAGCCGCAAACCATTTCCAACGTTGCCACAAACTATGGAGTTCAGAATGACGCTTATATTATTGAACTCGCAATTAATAATGGCTATACCTTTGATGCCTTTGGATCGGGTGGTGGTACCGCTGTCAATGCCACGGGTGTAAGTGTTGTTGGCTTGCCTGCGAATCTGACCATTAATTCTTCATCCTGTGATCAAGCGCAAGGAAAATGCACGATAAATATGACGAGCACTGGAGCGGCAACTGCCACGAAGAGCATGGGCCTGCTATTCACTGTAAATTCTGTACAGCAAATCCAAGAAAGCACCTTGCAAATCAAATTTGTTGATCGCCCCAACGTAGTGCCGATCTCAGGGTTGAGTGTGAATGAAGGTGACACCTTAGTTATTGATTTCGACAAAGGGGTTGATTACACCCAATCAGATAGTAATAGCGCTTCATCACTCATTTACGAATCGTTTGCTGGGGGAGGTAGCATTAGATATCAAAACGATGCGAGTGCATGGGCGAGCTGCACATCGATTGGTGGCGGAAAATTTCAGTGTCCATGCAAAAGCTCGGGTCTTTGTACCTTGGACTTGACCCCGAGTGCTTGGAATGATGGCACGGCATCGGTCAATGGTGAGGGCGTTCGGGCAACCAGTTTTAGCTACAAGGTTTTGGACGGCGTTTTCAAAGAGCGATCTTCGAATTATGTTGATAGTTTGGTGTCTGAGAATACAGCCTTAGTTAGTATCACGATGAATCCGCGACTGGTAGCGAACACCAAGTCAGTCGTGGCCGGAGCCTTTCAAGGCCTAGAAGGAACGGGTTGCGGTTCGGCGGTGTGTTGGAAAGATGTTGAAATTACACAAGGAGCTGGTGGCGTCAGTCCCGGTGGCTACATCCATAATGTCAGTGGTGAGGCAAAAAGAATACAAATTCGCTCCCTGACCAATCTTGAAATAGATGGTTGCGGTGGTGCTGATTGTATGCTCAATTGTGCAGCGGGTGGAAGCTGCACGGTCAAAACAAAGTCTCTTACAGGCGGTACCTTTGCAGAGAATGCCAGCTTTGTTTACGATATTTATGATCATGCGAGCAACGCGAATTATAAGACCCATAACCGGGGTCAGGGAAGCGTTTACTTTTATCCGCAACCAAAAGGCACAACGATCGAGAAAGTTGATGCTATAGAATCTCAGTCCTATAGCACCTCTGTTTCCTTGGGCACTGGGTTTACGCACGTCAAGAGTCAGCCTGCGACTGGCCTGCAAATCGTGTCAGTAACTAATGTGCAAAATTATGCGGCTAACGATCTGGTGACCTGCACCGCAGGCGTATGCGCCCTCTCAGTTCAACCAAAAGCTGGTACTTTTGATGCCGTTGCTGGAAAGATTGAGCCCAATGGTAATGCCTTTGGCTGGGCAAAAGTTGAATATCGCATCAAAGTCACCAATAGCGGGCTAGATGTTTGGTCGACCCCAGGGACTCTGCTAGTGTATTTCCGACCAATTCCCAAGCCAGTAGATTTCAGTCTAAATACTACCAGCCCTCCTACTTATGGAATTGAGGGGCAGATCAAAAAAGTTTATGTGGGATTGCACGGTACTACTTCAGGAAGCTTCAGCTTGAAGGGATACACACACGCCCTAAGCGGAGCGCCGGAGTCGATTCTGGTTTATGATATTGGCGCTGGTGGCGAACTGGTTGGCACTGATTGCAGTAGCGGTGCTTACTGTGTGGTTGATTTCCGTAGTGCGAGTCCAGGAATTCGGACCTTCAAATTTAAGGTCACAGTCAATAGTGTGCAACAAGTTACGCCGACGGCAGTGAGTGTCACCTTTGTTGAACGCCTAGACACACAAGCTCTTGGGCCGATTTCCCTGCTTGAGGGCTCTACCCATGATTTTGTTTTGAGTAATGCTTCCGGCTATAGTCTGAATATAGCAGATGCCTCACGCAAAGCCGCGGATGTTTTGGTCCGGGGCATTACCGGTGGGTCAATTCAGGCTGTTGTGGCAGGCACTCCTCAAGTATGCAATGCTGTTGTCGTTGATAGCATTTCGTACAGCCGATGTCTTTGTGAGGCTAGCGGGACATGTCGAGTGAGATTTAGTCCCGATGCTTGGCCTGCAAACACTGACGATCGCACAGGAGGATTTAGCTATCGCGTGCGCGATGCCTTGTACTTAGAGCAGGGGCCAAACGATACCTATGCGAATGCCTTAGTTTCATCAAATGAATCTTCGGCGACCATCAATCTTCAGCCTAGGGTATATGCAACAGCGAAGAGCTATCCAGAGGGCGCAACCCAAGCCGTAGAAAGCTCCGATAAGAGTATATCCTTGACTTTAGAAACACCGCCCGCAACGAATGGCGGGTATCGGCACAATGTTCTAGGTGGCAAAGCAGATTCAATCACTATTAAGAGTCCCTCTGGAATTTCCGTTACGGGTTGTGGTGCTTACCCATGTGTCGTTGCTTGTAGTAATGGCAATTGTGATTTGACGGTTACGCGAACAAGCGATGGCACTGGAACGTTTTCCTACATGATAACGGATTTGGATGGCTATGTATCTCATAAAGATGGAGCCGCTAGTGTCTATTTCTTCCCAAGGCCAAAAACACTGGTTGCTCAAACCATACGCGTGGCCAAGAACAGCGTGGATAATGTATTGCCGATAGGCTTAAACAGTGGTTACACGATCAATAAGGCCAGTGTTTTCGCCAATAATTGGGCAGCGCAGTCCACAGCTAGCTTGAATGGGACGTTCAATAATTGGAGTTGCACGGGTAGCGGAGCCTGCAGTGTGAAGTACACTCCGACAGCCGGCTATTCATCATCAACCGCAACCGCTGCAGCGTTCACCTATTCTGTGACGGTGCCCAGTGCTTCAGGTGATGTGAGTTCCTTGACACCCTATGCAAATTATTCGATAGATGTTTTTCCTCTGCCTGCGGCAAGTAGTCAGACTTTGCGCTGGGTGCAGGGCTGGGGCGATCGAAATGTCGTGACCCAAGCAGATGCTCAAAAAATTGTTATAAATCTGGGAGATGAGGTAACTCAAGTTGGGAACCGAACCGAACAAGTGACCGAAATACAAGTGCAGAGCGTGAGCGGTGGGGCCTTTGTGGGTACTCCAGAGTTTAGTTGCACGGCTGGAGTCTGTACTGGAAAATTCGTACCGCTGGTCAATACCGTATCTCCCAATAATGCAACCGCTGCGGCTAGTTTCCAGTACCGAGTGGTGATGGGCGGCTTTGTTGATTTTCCTTCGGCCTGGGCGACCTATAGCATCATTATAATGCCTAAAGTGACTAGTGTGGCCGTAGATATTGAAACAGATATGAAGACGACGCCAAAACCAGTAAAATTTGCTAATACGACCGATTTGCCAGCTAATAAATTTCAGGCATTTACCCATACATGGGGGCTGGGTCTCTTTGAAAATACCCATATTTTAATCACTGAGCAGCCTACGGCCATGGGCGCTTTTGACACAAGCAACATCAATTGCGTCGACGGGTATTGCCAAGCTAATCTTATTCCAGACACTGAAAACAAGTCCTTTTCAGGTGACGTGCCTTTCAAATATCGTGTCAAAATTCAAGACCCTGGTTACCCTGAATTGTGGGATCTTTCCGCAGAGCAGACGGGAATGATTAGCGTCAAGTCTATCTATGTTGCTACAGGAGTGTATAAATATGAGAAAAATTTCGACCCTCTAGCGATTCCAAAGACAACCATGAACGTGACCATTCGCGCTGGAGCTAGTTTAGGTTATACGGTGCGCAGTGGAAATTCAAATCCTCTCGATATTGAGTTTAAAAAAGATGGTAACTGGATTTCGAGTGCAGGTCTATTGGCGGCTAATTTTTCTCAGGGTGATTTTACAAGTTCGCAATGGGACTCGGGCACGGGAATCTGGACCGGAACGTTTGTTACCAATGATTTTTATAAGGGCTGGTTAAAGCTGCCGTATCGGGTGTGTTTTTCAGATTGTACGCAGCCCAATAATTTCAAATCATTGAGCGAAGCCAGCGAGCTTAAGTGGCTCCGCATGGAGTTTGATCTTTCCGACGCTCCACCCATTGGTTGTAGCAAGAATTTGGTCGCCTACAAGAATATCAATCGAACCTTCGCTCTGGCAAAGGGCGCAAGTTGCGGCAATGGTATTTGGTATACCGATGCTAATACCAGTGATTTGTTGAAAAGTTTCACAATTAAGACGGAACCAAACCCAGCACACGGCGCTCTATTGCAAGGTCCAGGCACAACTTGTGTTGGTTCGGCACCTAACAGAGTATGCACCTGCGACGTCTTAGGGGAGTGCAGTCTTATTTTTGATCCGGCAACTGATGCTATTGATAGTAATGTTACTTTCACCTTCAATCCCAGAACCAAGAGCGAACTGCTCAGTTCAGGCGGCACGGATTTTTTCACCAGCGCAACAAACGATACGTCAGTCACGATAGACTTGCGTCAGCCACTTGCGCCTGAGGCCACGAGTCTTAATGCAAGTACCAATGAAGATGTCCAGCTCTTTATCGATATTATGCCAGGATCGGGCTATAAGACTGTGACTCAGATGAATGCATCTTATGATGTGGCGCCGGATGGGCACGAAGTCTTAGCTACAAGTATTGAGAATATTGCCTTTGACTCTGCCCTCATCAATAGTGCGACCTTGATCGGATGTGATATCTACGGAGTTTGCGAAGTCCGAGTCGTGCCTAAGCGCGATGTATCCGGTGCTACCGCGATTCAGTATAAGGTCCGAGCCAATGGGGTCC
>JBIKVD010000061.1:0-15297 GCA_044357055.1 Oligoflexales bacterium
CTGGGATTGGATATTCAAGGCGGAGTGCAGCTTGCTGTGGGTATCGACGATGCGAGCATTATCGATGGCAAGCTCGGGCATCTGCGTGCTGAAGTAAACGATCTTATGACCAAGCCTGACTCTCAGGGCATTGTTAGCTCTGTGGAGCAAAATAAGGAAACCGATCTTCTCGAGATTTCTCTCGTAGATGCCGGACAGTATGACAAGTTTATCGCTAGCTTCAAAATGCCTTTGGATCCGCTAGAGCTGAAGACGCGCAACGGGGCGACGCTCACTTACCAGCTCAAAGCCGATTACAAGAAAATGCTGCGCACGGAAACGACGAAGCAGGTCGAAAATATCATCAGGAATCGAATCGATAAGTGGGGCGTTTCTGAGCCATATGTCAGTCGTCGCGAAGCGAATCAGTCCATCATTATTCAGCTGCCGGGTTTTAAAGATGCCGGCGAAGCCAAGCGTCTACTGGGCCGTACGGCTCAACTGAAGTTTCGTTTAGTGGACGAGGAGCTGCGAAAATTTGAAGGCTTAGATGCCGCTCTGCTTTCGGAGGGCGTGACCCTAACGAATAACGGGGGCCAAGTCGCTCTGAGTGGAAATAATCCCGACCTTTTGCGTGAGCTCCTGAAAGGCAAGCTAGGATCGGGCCGTAGTTTGCATTTTCAGAAGAATGCTGGCAAAGCGGGACAGCAAGCTACTTATGTAACTTATGTCGTAAAGGATGACGGTGGGTTGAGTGGCGAGCGAGTGCGTGATGCCTTTGTTGCTCCTAATGCCCAGGCCATGGATCCGATGCCATCTGTCGCCCTCCGTTTTACTCCCGAGGGTGCCCTCCAGTTTGCAGAAGTCACCGGTGCGAACATTGGCAAGCGTTTGGCTATTATCCTAGATGAGGAGATGATTTCCGCGCCATCGATCAACAGCAAGATTCCTAACGGTGAGGCTGTGATTAATTTAGGTGGCTTAAGGGCCTATGATGAGGTTTTGCAAGAAGCCTCTGAATTATCCCTCGTCCTGAAGTCCGGTGCCTTACCAGCCACGATCAAAATTTTGGAAGAGCGGCAAGTGGGTGCAACACTCGGGCCCGAATTAGCGCAAAAAGGTATTATTGCAGTCATCATCGGCTTGGTCTGTGTGTTGATTTATATGGCAGCTTACTATCGAAAACCAGGTTTGGTAGCCTGTGTTGCCTTGACTTTGAACGGTTTATTTATTTTGGCTCTGATGAGTCTTATCGGTTTTTCTTTGACCCTGCCTGGTATTGCTGGTTTCGTTTTAACGTTGGGGATGGCGGTTGACGCGAATGTCTTGATTAATGAGCGGATTCGTCAGGAAATTGCCGAGGGCAGGTCGGGTAAAACAGCGATCCGCAATGGCTTTCAACGCGTTTTCTGGACCATCATGGACTCCAACTTAACCTCCATGATCGCGGCCTTAGTCTTACTGGAGACTAACTCTTCGGGTCCTATTCGTGGTTTTGCTGTAACTTTGATTGTGGGTCTATTGGTATCTCTTTTTACGGCTCTTTATTGCTCCCGCATTTTTTTCGAGTGGGTTGCAAGTAGGGTACGTAACGAATCTGAATTAAGAAATTGGCTTGCGGGCAAAGTGGTCACTACGGAAGCTCAAACCCCCAAAGTCCATCAATTTATGGCTTGGCGCAAACATGCCGCCATTGTGAGTAGCGTGCTCGTCGCCATAACCTTCTTATACAGTGTGTTTAATGGATTAAACTGGGGCGTTGATTTCAAAGGAGGCACCGAGATTCTGGTGCGCTTCCAGAAAGATATTCCCCGGGGAGAGATTGAAGCCGCTGCTAAGAAGGGTGGAATCGATTCCCTTGGAATCCAATCCTCAGGCTCTGACGGCCGTGACTTTGCACTTCGTTTTGGCGCTGAAGACTTGAAAAATCACCAGGAATTGGGTGCAGAAGAATCGGCAAAAGTCATAGAGGAGCTAAAGAATTCCTTAACAACAGAATTGAAAGACTATGGTCCCGAAATTTTGTCGGTGGATTTTGTGGGCCCTCAGATCGGTCGCGAATTCCGGATACAGGGACTTATGGGCGTCATTTATGCCTTGTTAGCAATTTTGCTTTATATCTCTGTGCGTTTTGACTTCCGATTTGCTCCGGGCGCCATCATCAAAATGGTACACGATGGCTTTATCATGCTGGCCTTCTATGCGTTTTTTGGCAGGTCTTTTGACTTAACTTCGATTGCAGCTTCCTTAACCGTAATTGGGTATTCCGTCAACGACGTCGTGGTGATATACGACAAGATTAGGGAGAACTTGGGGCGAGGGGGGCGCATGTCCCTTTTGGAACTCATAAATTTGTCGGTAAATCAGACCTTAACCCGCTCTCTAAACACCTCACTGGTGACCCTATTATCTTTAACGGGTTTATTGGTGCTGGGAACAGGTCAAATTTGGAACTTTGCGATGGCGATGGCTGTAGGGGTAATTGCAGCAACTTATTCTTCGACTTTTGTCGCTACAGCAAGTGTGTATTGGTTTAGCCGCTTCAAGTGGGCTAATAAGGCTTCTGCCGCGGATTCCAAACGAATCCCTGTGGCGACCTAAGCCCGTGTAGGTACCAGGGCTGGCGTCCAGGAGGCGCGCCCCTGAGTGATTGTCAGAAAACGGAGTTCGGTAGCTTATGATTGAGGGGCTTGGGGGGAATGCGAAAAGAGTCAGTTGGATTCGGACCTACTTAGGCATGGGCTTGTCCAGCCTTCTTCATGTGAGCATATTGGTAGTTTTGTACAAAGGTGCCAGCGAGATTGTCGAGCCGCCCATTGTCGAGCCGCCACCTGTTAGCAAAATAAGGATCCTATCTAATCCCCATCCCAACCCCAAAGCGTCCCCAATACCAAAACCAGTGGTAACGCCACCGAAGCCAAAGCCCCCTGTACCAAAAAAGGTGATTCCCACGGCATCGAAGGTCGCACCTCCGCCTGAACCCGTGGCGACTCCACCCCCTGAAGAGGTTGCTGCAGAAGAACCAGGAATCGGTGGGCCTGCCAGCTATGGTGATGATACGACCGGTGGAACCATCGGGGTCGGCGTCAGTAATACGAAAGGGGACGACTACGACCGGTCGATAACGGAAAACTGGCAGCCTCTTGAAAAGTTGCAACCAGAATATCCGCAACAAGCCAGGCTGGACGGGATCGAGGGCTATGTGAAATTTTTGGTTGATATTAGCGAGGAAGGCAGAGTTGAAAATGTTGAGTTAGTCGAGGCCTCACCCCGCGGAGTTTTTGAACGCAATGCTAGGAAGGCCGTTTTGAAATGGAAGTATAGTCCGCCTAAGAAGGATGGGCGGCCTTTTCGCCTCAAGGGTCATAGTATTACGATTAGCTTCTCACTCAATGAAGAATAACAAGTACCAGGAGACAAACTTTGGAACCGACAACACATCAGGGTTTTAACATTGTAGAGCAACTTTTGAACATGACGCTCATGGGTACGGAATGGGTCTTGTGGCTGTTAATTATTTTGAGCGTCGTTTCCATTGGGATCATTTTCGAACGGTTCTATTATTTTACTCAGCATGGGGGCGCCGATCCAGAGCTAGTAAGATCTGTCATTAATAGCCTATTCGATCGCGATACCGCCTCCGCCTTGAAACTGGCAAAAGAGCACAGCAAGAGCCTGGAGATGGCTGTGATTGTCGAAGGAATCAACCAACTCCATCATGGCCCTTCGGCACAAGAAGATTGTATGAGAGCCTATTTGCTACGCCAAAAGAAAATGCTTGATCGGGGTTTAACCGTTCTCGCGACTCTTGGCAACAATGCGCCCTTTATTGGGTTATTTGGCACGGTATTAGGGATCATTAAGGCGTTCAATGATCTAGGGCTAAATCCGGCTGGTGGTGCGACAGTGGTCATGGCTGGTATTTCTGAAGCCTTGGTCGCGACGGCGGTGGGCTTGTTCGTGGCCATTCCCGCCGTCGTAGCTTTTAACTATTTTCAAAGATTGACAAAGAATGTGCTGACAGATTCTGAAGCTGTACTGAGTTCCGTTGTTGCGGCGAGCAAGGCAACGCGAGAGAGCTAAAAACTGTGTAAAGGAGCCGGTCATGGCAGGTCAAATATCGAGCGACGACGACGTGATTTCAGGTATCAATGTTACCCCCTTAGTGGATATTATGTTGGTCCTGTTGATCATCTTTATGGTCACTGCAACCTATATCGTCAACAAATCCATTGAATTGCAGTTGCCCGAAGCCGAGTCGGCCCAGGCCA
The DNA here is from genome assembly GCA_044357055.1 of Oligoflexales bacterium. Classification (GTDB taxonomy): domain Bacteria; phylum Bdellovibrionota_B; class Oligoflexia; order Oligoflexales; family JBIKVD01; genus JBIKVD01. The sequence goes on from JBIKVD010000061.1 coordinate 4,251, forward strand.
TCAATAAGGACGACAAGTCGATGAATATCGCGGTTTCCGAAGATGGCGCTCTTTTCTTTAATGGCGAGGAGCTGAAGATGGAGGGGTTGGCAGCCAAAATACAGGCAGAGAAGGCTGCTCATCCCGAGGCCAAATTCTATGCAGCTATCAGTGCCGATGGGAAAACGCCTTATGCCATGGTTGTCAAAGCGATCGATATTATTCGTCAGAATGGAATCATTGACTTTTCGATAAACGCGGATAACCCTGCCGTGCAAACCGTACCGGTCACAGCGCCTTAAGTTGCAGCAGGATGTTTTTCTGAAGATATTGACTGAGGTCTTGGACTGGAACTCGCGCTAGAACACGCGTATAACGACCCGGCGGTTTGCCGATTGGTTCACTTCGATCGCTTTCCCAGCTTCATCGCGGTTAGGTTTTAAAGGACGGTATTCCCCAAAACCGCGAATCTCACAATTTTCTTTGCAAATGCCTTCTTTATCGAAAGCCTCCATAACCGTGAAAGCGCGCATGACCGATAGATGCCAATTGTTTTTCATCAGCGAAGAATTTTCCTGAATGGGATTGTCGTCCGTATAACCTTCGAAAGCAATATGTGCGTAGCTCGGCAACCCGTGAAATAATTTCACAAAATCAACCATTAAGGCTGCATTTTCTGGCTTGAGATCAGACTTACCTAGTTCAAAGAGGAAGGTTTCTTTTAAGATAACGGTTAATCCATGTTCATCATAGAAAACCTCTACCAATTCCTGCATTTGATGCTCTTGAATCTTTTGATCGATCTGTTCTTTGATCTTTTCTAGCGTGTTTTCAGGCTGCGGAACTTGTCGGATCGAATTTCGCACCTGCTCCATCTTGAGAGCGGAGGTTGCAGGATTCGACGATGCGATAATAAGGGCAAAAAACACCAATAGCAACGTGATCAAGTCGGCATAACTGATCAACCAAATTTCTTCAGCCTTGTGGCGTTTTTCTGGCCTAAAGTACTGATTTTTCTTGTTGTCCGCCACGGTACCACCCCATCTTAGTTAGACAACTCACGCAACTTGTTCTTCAAGTAGAAGGCGGGTTTCTTCTCTTCCAATGCAGACAGCCAGAAGATGATATTCTCGTGATTCTTTAACACCAACTCTTTGCGGCGATCGATCTGCAGGGCCAAGGGTACGAAAAGAACGTTACCGGCAGCTACACCGTATAGGGTACCAAGGAGTGCTAACGCCATATTCGGCCCAAGAGCTGCCATGTCGGTCAAATCTGCGAGCAATTTCACCAAGCCTAAGATTGTCGCAATCATACCCATGGAAGGAGCTAGTGTGGAGATTTGGCGTACAATGGTGGTGTCTTGTTCAAGAATTGCCGTAATTTTTCTAACCTTATGTTCCAGAATATCTTTGATATCCGGAACAGGAACCTTAATCTCTAATTTCGTCGCAAGGATTTGCCAAATGTGCGGAAGGTTGTTGTTTTTGACGAACTGGGAGAAGGCTTGGGTGCCACTATTGTAATAAACGTTGAGAGATTCTTCAAAGAGTTGCTCGGATTTATGGATTCGCGCGAGTTCTCTTGATGGAGAGTAGCTAAAGACAAAGGAAAAAAAGCGGCCATAGTCCCGAAACTCTGCCAAAAACAGCGAAACGCCAACGATCAAGCCACCTACCAACACCGCGGATGGCAAATGGAAGACGACTCCAACGGTCGGGGCAGAGTGGTAAACGAAAATTGCTAGATATGATGACACGATAATGATGACAAAACCGAGTAGCCACTTAAACAAAGAATTCAACATCTCTCATGACCCCTAACAGCAGACGAGGTTTAAGAAAACACATAAAGAGACCGCAGATGCAATGAAATTGCATTGTTAGATGGTGCATTTATGGTTCTGAAACTTAGTTGTTCTAACATCATGAACTGCCTTTTGCAAGTTAGGAAAGCCAGAACCCTTGTGCGGTTTCTGAGGAGCTGCGAGAGCCAATTTGCGGCAAAAATGGGGTTGAGCCATGCCAACATTGCTATGAATCATGGTCGGTGAGGAGAGGTCGCATGCTTGGGTCACAATTTCGTCTTAAGTAGTCTCTATTTTGAGAATTGTCCGCGTGACGCACAAGCCATATCGCACCAGCTGGAGAGACGTTTCTAAGCAAGTACCAACCTTTGTTCTATATATCTCTTTACTATTCGTCTTCATAAGCACTCTTCTCGCCATTTTTTAAATTGGAGCAGTTCTTGCAATCCTGATTCTAGTCAAACTGATGCGATAAGCAGTTAGCAAAGTGGTGGCAATCAGGTTGATAAATAGATTTTTTTTATCAGGAGTTTGTATGAACTGGGAACAAATCGAAGGCAAATGGAAAGAAACTAAAGGAAGCGTTCGTGAGCAATGGGGCAAGTTGACAGATCAAGATCTGGAAGTGATTGCTGGCAAAAAAGATCGCCTTCTTGGCAAGTTGCAGCAAGCCTACGGAATGGGCAAAGAAAAAGCGAGTGAGAACGTCGATCAATGGTTGGCCGGATATGGAAAAGCGTCTGAAGCTTCAAGCAAAACGATAAAGGAATCAGTGCCTATGGAAAAAAATGTCAAGAAACTCGCAAACCGCTAAAAGCCCACCTGGTCATGCCCAAAACAGCTGGTGCATGACGTCATTTCCTTAGCTGTTTCTTCAGGCGCTTTGTTCTAACTCTGAGGTTAAGAACGAGCGCCTGGTGCTATTTAGGTTCCATCCGGAAAGCACCCGTTTGCGTCGTTGCTTCCTCGGCTCCGGTCCTCATTTACCGAAAGTAAACTCTGGTCCTCGCCTCGGTCGCGCCTTGCAACCAGGCACTTTCCGGATGGAACCTATTTAGATTTTGCTGAAAAAGCCCAATCTCTGCGTTCGCTTCGTCAAAAATTCGTCGCCTAACTAGTAAGTTATGTCTCCTCATTTTTTCCTTGCGGCCTTGATCTTGGCCTTTTCAGCAAAATCTATTTAAACCTTTTCTGAAAACCAACTCCCTCCTTTAGGACGGCAACAAGGTCTCGTGTGTCGACTTAGATTTGCTGCGCATTCGCAAATTGATCATCTCGACCGAAAAGGAGAAAAACATCGCAAAGTAGACATAGCCTTTTGGAAAGTGGAAATGGAGGCCTTCGGCGACTAATGTCGTGCCAATAAGCAACAAGAAACTAAGGGCTAAGATTTTGACCGTCGGATGGCGATTGACGAAATCGCTGATCGAACCAGCCAAGGCTATCATAACAGTGATGGATAGGATCACAGCGATCACCATAATGGATATATCCTTTGCCATTCCCACCGCAGTGATCACGGAATCCAGCGAGAAGATGATATCCATAAGCAGAATCTGGACAAGAATAGCAGAGAAACCTTGACGAAGTTGCGAGGTGCCGATAACGGTCTGCGGACCATGGGCACCTTCCGTCTTTTCATGCAGTTCAAAAGTGGCTTTACCGATCAAGAATAAACCGCCAACAAGCATGATGAGATCACGGCCACTGAGATCAAAACTTAGGATCGTTAACAAGGGCTCACTTAGGGTCATGATCCAGCTCAGCGAAGCCAACAGGATCAGGCGAATAAACATGGCCAAGCCCAATCCCCAGTTTCGTGCCGACTTTTGCTGCTCTGGCGGAAGCTTGGCGACCGATATAGAGATCATGATGATGTTATCGATCCCTAAAACGATCTCCAACAAAGACAGGGTCGCCAGGGCGATCCATCCTTCAGAACTAGACATCCAATCGAACATAGTACGGTCGTCTCCTGATATTTTGTAACGATTGCCATAGTCAATAGGGCTCAATAGCCAGACTGGCCACACTCTGCAAAGAAATGAAGAAAATAGCAAGTAAAAGCAGGGTAGAAGTGTAGTCGGGGATCCTTAGACCGGAAGGCGAAAAATGTCCCTGCTAAGGATCACAACTAGTGGTAGTGCCCTCGCCTTTACGCGAGCCCAGTGGCACCACTTCATAACTTACAACGGGGCCGTAGTTATTTGTATAGACTCTCGAAGACTGGCAGCATCCCTGACCACCGGCAGCTTCGCTGCGACCACAGATATCAATAGCATCCTGCAAAGTGGGCGCTTCAAAGAGCGTCGAGCAATTCTTGCTGTAGTTTTGCTGATGCGCTTGGTTGCAGGTGTATTGTCCGCTTGGAAGGGTCGCGGCAGGCGTGCCGGCAAGAAGCTCGTCGATAGGTGTGCCGGAAAAGGCAGCGACACCCGTGGGCGCGGTTGAAAAAATCTTCGCAGCATTGTAAGCCTCTAGGATGCCTTGATTCAGATAGCTGATCGTGATATCCGCCTCCGTTAAGTTCGCGGCGATGCAGTTCGACATATTGACACTGCTTATTGCCTCAGCCACATCGACTTTGAGGCAATACTCCATCTCTATAAGATTAGCGTCGTAAGCTGGACCACCGACTAAACCACTATTGTCGATGCAATGTTTGTCACTGTTCTGGTTGGTCTTGGCGTAAAGGTAGGTCCCGTTAGAAATCAGTTTGACACCGCATCCGGGTCCCACGCCCGTGCCGGTGAATGACATCTCATAAATCCCGCTTGCAGCCGATGTCTTTATATGGATAAGGCCTGCAGAACTACTAAGGTCAGCATAGTCATCCGCCGCCCGCACGTTGGGCAAGGAAGTCCAGAAATCCACGTTGTTGCTTGCATCTACTTTGGCAACAGAGCCCATGGAGTTGGTCTCTGAATGTTGAGCGGAATAGTAGTAGGTATCGACGCCTCCATTGCCGTCGTCTTTCTGTCCAAAACCGGACGAATACTCATCATCGGAGGCTAGGCAGCTCAGATAGTAATTGAACCCAAGATTTATGTTTTGAGCATTGCCATTGCGATCCAAAAATGAGTAGGTCGTGGGAATTTCGGTAAGAACATAATCTGCATGGGATCGATCGGCACAAGGGTAGTAACTATCGGTCGTACGTGTCTCCAGCTGATCGACTTGTTCATCTAAGTTTGCCATCCACTTAGCAATTTCCGTGGGACCTGAATGATAGAGCCGACAGCGGATATCGACCATAAAGGTAAAAGCCAATTGATCTGCACCCGGATCACATGCCGGGGTGAATGAATCATAGTGACCGCCGTTGGCACATTGGACCGTGGGATTATCGAAAGCAAGCGTGATATAACTGGTGGAATCCGTCCTGGTATTCCCCTGCACGGGTCGGCTAGATTTATCATAGGCGCCTTGGCGCGAGCGAAGACCCGCTCCTATAGCGAGGGAACCTGTTTGTAGCGAATCTGGAGTGGCCTCAGCCACTAAGGTGCTCACTTCCGTCAATTTCATCGAATTTGGCAGAGGTCCATCATAAGTCTCTATAGCCAAACCACCGCTATTCTCTGCGGAATTCTCCTCTTCGGCTTCGGTTTCTGCGGACTTAGAAGGGGTGGCCGTTCCGGAATCGCTGGCCTTACACGCCCAATTCTGTAACACAAATAAGGTGCATGCTAGTGGTATGAGGATATATTGTGGCTTTAGCATCATATTCGAACCCTTATGCTGAGGCAGTTTAGTGTCCTCCAACGTTCGGCAGATGCCCAAATCATTCAAATTGATTTGGTGGGTAAAGCTTGCCTGGTTTTACCGGCAATCCAGCCCTTTGCGTCTTTCAAGTCGCTGTTCTGGGTTGGGAAATCCCTAGAGTCCCTGCTCGAGCAGGCGAATGGTGTGGTTCACTATCGAGGGGGAATAGTTATCACCAAAGCCAAGAACGACGATGATGGCGGGAATGTCTTTGACAATATTCATAGCTTTGCGCCAAGACCTTAAATCTGCATCTTCTCGATGTCCAAGCGAGTTCCCGGACCTAGTGAGGCAAGACCCAAACAGAATTCCTTGTCTCGGAAAGTACACCACCACGTTGTCTGGGGAGTGCGAGTGCCCGGGGAATAGAATCTCAACGATTTCCTGACCCAGTTTCATAGTTGGGAGGATCTCAGATTCAAAGGATTTATACCGAGGGATTCAACGCGTTGCGCACTGGCCTGAAAAAGATGTTGCTACATACACACTAGGTGTGTATAGATACGCACCTGGTTGATTTGCGAGGACGCGACGATGAGCGAAAGATCCCCCGTGCGCAGAGTAAACGTTATCATTACGGAGCAGCAGTATGAAAAGCTCTCCAAAGCTGGCATTAACATCAGCGGCTTGGTCCGTAGTCTTATAGAGGATCACCTCAGCCACCATGTCATTACTCTCGGGGTTTCGAAAAAAACCTACGATTTTTATGCAAAGATTGTCGCAAACACTGGGGCGGAAGACAAAGATATTGAGCCACTTTTGTTGGATTCATTGCGAAAGCTTCTCGATCAACGGATCGAGAAGATCAAAAAACTACAATCCGAAATAGGAGCTTAGTGAATGGAACCATCTACTTTAGGAATCCCTGCTTGGCAAGTTTTTGGTGGCATTGGGACTTGCTTGATTATTGCCGAAATTTTTCTCCCTGGGTTTATCGTCTTGCCCATCGGGGTAGGCTTTCTGGCTGTTGTTCCGGTAGCTATGCTGACCGATTCGCTTACGGCCCAATTGATTGCTTTGGTTTTGGCTCAACTTGGGGTTTTCCTGCTGTTACGCAAGTTCCGACCCCGTGACAGCCAGCCCGCCGTCTATAGCAATGCCGAAGGAATGCTTGGTCAAGAATGCGAGGTCATCGAAACGGTATCCGCCAGTTACCCTGGTTACGTCAAGCTTTATGGCGATCGCTGGCAGGCAAAAACCTACAGCGCCACCCCACTGAAGAAGGGCGCTCGTGCGGTGATTACCCGTTTGGATGGCAATAAGGTTTTTATTGAGGAACTGAACACAACAGGAGAAGAATCATGAGTTTAGGTTTAGTGTTTCTGATTATCTTAGTGCTGGCAATGCTGGTGGTAATGGCGACAGGTATTCGTATCGTGCAGCAGAGTGAGTGCATTGTGATAGAGCGTCTGGGTAGCTACTCACGCACTTTGAGCAGTGGATTGAATATCATTATACCTTTTGTCGATCAGGGGCGCAGCACTTGGTGGGTCATCGGTGGTCAAGTATTCCCAACTTCGCGTTTAGATCTGCGCGAAACAGTGTTGGACGTGGAGAAGCAATCCGTCATTACTCGCGACAATGTTTCCATTGAAATCGACGCTTTGCTCTATATCCAGGTCACCGATCCCGTGCGTGCCACCTATGAAGTAGCGAATTTGCCAGCCGCTGTTTCCCAACTATCCCAAACTTCGCTTAGAAATGTGATAGGTGAAATGGATCTCGACCAAACCTTGGCTTCACGCGATACTATCAATGCCAAATTGAAGGCCATCTTGGATGAAGCCACGGATAAATGGGGTACCAAGGTCAACCGCGTGGAGCTAAAAAACATCACTCCTCCGCGGGATATTCAAATTGCCATGGAGAAGCAGATGCAGGCGGAGAGAGAACGTCGTGCCAAAGTCCTGGAGGCAGAGGGAGACAAACAAGCCCGCATCTTTCGCTCCGAAGGCATACGTCAAGAGCAGATCAATTTAGCCGAGGGTGATAAGGAGGCCCAAATTCGCAAAGCGGAAGGGGAAGCCTCGGCGATCAAGGCCGTGGCCGAAGCCAAATGCGCTGCCATTGATTTGGTGCGAACCCCATTGGGCGGAGATGCTGAGTTAGCAGCTAAGTTTCTGGTGGCAAATAACTATATTGAAAGCCTGACGAAGTTTGCCCAAAAGCCAGGAGACAAAGTCTACATACCCTACGAGGCCTCCACGGCGCTAGGCAGTATTGGTAGCATCGCAGAGTTGCTGCAGTCGGCCACGATGGGGAAATCTTTGAGGAAATCCAGTCCAGTCTCTTAAAGGGTCGTTTGACCACAGTACACTCCTGCTGCTACGATAATCGGCAATTCCCATCCGATCTATTTGCTGGAGTGCCTTATGCTAAATCGCATTTTCCTTACGGCCTTTGTGCTTTCCTCGGGCTTTTGGTTCAGTTGCAGTCATCGCCCAAATTCTGATGCTAGCGCCGCCAAGTTAACGGAATTGGATGCGCCTTCAACACAGGACGCACCAGTCCAACTAGGTGTCGAAAACGATAGAAAAGCCCTTGAAGGGAATATTTTGGGCCATGAGAAAACCTCAGCAAGCGGTACGACAAATTTATTTTGTCCAAACGTGTTTGTTGGCACAGCTGCAACCGCAAAAATGATTCTCGGGGCCCTTGGATATTACCGCTGCCAAACTGGGAATCTAAATTATCCTTGTATCGGAAACCAAACACCAACTGGTCCAGCGAATGTGCTCAATATTGCGGTAAAGAACTGCCTGGATAATCTGGATAATGTTGAAAAGAAGCCATTTTTTGCCGATACACTTCAGTTGCTGCCGGCTGATAGAACCAAATTAAAGACACCATGTGATGCTTTCAAGGACAGTGACTTAGCTCCTTGGTTTGAGGTTGCGGGGATAAGGGGATATATCGACCCGCTTGACGAGGGTCAATATGGCATGAATCGCGGGCGTCCAGATAGAATTTTAGACAAGCAGCGTCTGGCAAAACTTATCGTTGCAGCAAGATTAGTTCGATCAGGGATACCGGGTGGGGGTGGATGTACGAACAATAAGGCTCCAGGCGAATGCATGTCCATAGAGGATGCCAGTACTCTTGTCAAAAACCTCAATGGCAATAACGTCGACAGGTTTTCTGACTCTAGGCTTGCAGATACGGGCTTCTCTGATTGGGTTGAGGCCATAGGCATCCTCGGTATGGGCGACGGATATATGGGAGCTTGGGGGAACACAGCCTTTGTTGAAAAAGCTGGAATTGCGAAATTGGCTTTGCGGGCAGTAGGCATCAATCGCGGAACTGCATTGGACTATCCGGGTGGATGGTTCCCAGATACCTACACGACTAAGGTTGCCGACTGGAAATGGTATGTCGACTATTATGGCGCGAAAAATTATGCTCAAGGAACGAAAACTTGTACGGACGCAGCGATCAGGGTCAACGAAATAACGACTGCCAATGGCCCGTTTCGGGCTGAGTTTGAAGTAAAGATTGACGCTAGCCGCATTGCTCGAGATGTTCCCCATGTGACGCGAGTGAGTCGGCTAGTTTATTGTACGGAAGGCTTAACGAGCACCACACCGGAATTCCGAAGATTGATTAATAACCAAATTAGATGGAAACTAACTAGCGCAGGCATCTTGGATATTGAATATTTAAATGCCACAGGCATTGATATAGACAATGAAAATGCCGTGTGGGCCAGCCCTTTTTCGCTGCAAAATAAGACCGGTTCCACGGTAGTTAGAGATACTAGTCCAGCTTTCAAGCCTCTTTCCACGTCTATTACCGTCGGTTCAGCCAATCCTGCTTGGGATTTGCCTCTTAGTGGGGAAGTCTACTTGAACTCCAAATGGACTAACGCGACTGGGGACGGCTGTTCGGGCGAAATGCTTACCTGGTTTAGGCAATGAAGCTTTTCAAGGCCCCATCTTGTTGTTGTGCCAAAATCTGCGGAAGCCATTTCCATTCCATCTGACGTTGTTAGGTACTGGACCGACACTGGCTTGTGTGGCTCTCTAGGCAGTGGCTACTGGACCTCGCCATGCAAAGCGGTCGTTGGATGCTAAACCACAGCTATTTAACTTCCGTGATTTGGATTGATTTGGCTGGAAGCTGCGCGATTTAAGTCTGTCCAGGCAGAAGGAAATAGCAAACATGGGTAGTGTTGTGCCCTTGAGTCATTAAACATTTGAGACCAGGGGTACGTGCGGGAATAGGAATGCCTTGCCATTTTTGCGGATTCATTGATAAATTTTGATCGTTATTTTTTGAATCAATAGGGAGACGAACTTGCAAATGATCGAAGGTGGGATTGATATTGGACCGCTGCTAAAGGCCTCCCGCTCATTTCAGGAGTCGTTAACTCAGGTCACGTCGGATTTGACTCGAGATGGAGCTATCCAGCGCTTCAAGTACACCTTTGAGCTCTGCTGGAAGACTATGCGGCGCCTACTTAGAGCCAAAGGAGCCGACGTTAATTTTCCGAAAGACGTTTTTCGGGAAGCCGCTGCAGATCATTTAATAAACGATCCGCAAGCTTGGTTTGGGTTCCTAGAGAAGCGTCATAAAACCACTCAGATCTACAAAGAAGAAGTTGCCAAAGAGGTTTTTGACGAGCTCTCTAAATTTAATAAAGCCCTACAAGAATTTCTCGGAGCTTTAGCTAAACGTTAAATGCCATGACTCATGATCAAAAAAATATATCGGGTTTAACTCCGGCTGAGTTGGCATTGGTCAAAAATATCATCGGAGATGGGTTCGAAGCTTGGGTTTTTGGGTCCCGCGCCACAGGCAAACATCGTGCATTTTCAGACCTCGATATTTGTTTAAAGGCGCCTGATAGAATTGCTGACGAAGCCATAGCCAGCTTAAGGTTTGCTTTCCAAGAAAGCAATCTTCCTTACCTTGTCGATATTGTGGACTGGTCCTCCATTGCAGATGACTTCAAAAGAAAAATTGAGAGAGATGCAATCTCTATCTAAGCAATGCTGATCCTTTGGCTGCCATCAAAGAAGGAAGTCATTGGGCGAATCGCCTTGTCTGCAATATAGGGTATAGAACCTCTCTGTTGCCTAAGGAGCGTCTTTTTTGGATTCTGTGGAATGGGTACTCGCGTATCTGGCAATATTCATAGCCTTTGTGGTCGGGATGCTCTGCCTATTCTATAGATCCATGCGAACCAAAAAGGGAATCCAAACCCTCGGTGAGAAGCTAGAATGCCTTCCAGAGGCGGAGGATTTCACGAAGTCTCTTGGCGAAAGCAAAAATAGACTTTGGCTCCATCAACTCAAAGCTGTGTTTGTGGACGGTCCTGCAGGTAAAGACGTGTTGCATCAGTGTGCATTTTACCATGAGCAACTTTTCAGACACTACACGGTATATTTTGAATCCACTCTCTTGTTAATGTTTAAACTACTGGCATACCCGCTTTTTGCTGTGGGTATAGCTTTGCTGTTGCAATTTGTCTTCCCCAAGCAAGGATTCGGAGAACCTCAA
>JBIKVD010000218.1:0-7544 GCA_044357055.1 Oligoflexales bacterium
CGCGCGGTAATGCCTCCTGTCTGATTTTCAGGGGGCTTTCTGCTACCTCGGTGAATCCCCGCGAAAAACACAAGACACAATTTCCTGACTAAGCGGCCAATTCCTCTGGAGTTAGACTTAAAATTTTCGTATTCTCCCACCTAGGTCCTAATCCTATAGTTTTGGTGTGATGACATGCAGATTCGCGTGCTGAGTCTCGTTTGCGCGGGGCTTTTCGTAGTATCTTGTGGCACAAATGACGAGAGTCTCGTTTCCAATGTGCCATTGATGGTGGATTTACCGACTCAGTATCATCCCATACAATCAAGGGACTGGAGCTGCGGTCCCAATTCTGTAGCGCGGTTCTTTGATCTTCATCGGGTTCCCGCGAAGTATGAAGATGTGAGAGATTATGCAGAACCAAAGGTACCAGGATTAAATCTGCCTTCGCTAGGTATTCACCTTAAATTTGGCTCCTCGCCGGAATTGATTCGTGACTTGGTGAACCATTGGGTGCCCCAGGCTTCGGTGCAAGTTTTACGCGGGCAAGGAAATCTGAACGCTCTCAAGGATAAAATTTCCCGTTTAGAACCGGCCTTGGCTTTGATTCAAACCGGGACGCAAGATTCCTTTCTGGGTAAGGCACCTATCTTACATTGGGTGATGATTGTGGGTTGGGATGAGCGGAAAGGCCTCATCAAAATTTCAGATCCCGGCTTTGCAAAACCCTACTGGGAATCCACGTTAAGTTTCCAGAGTCGCTGGCTCTGGAGCCTTCCCAGCGGAGGCCTGGCGTCCCTATACAGCCAATATGGCTACCAGCCAGGAACCTTAGTCCTACCAACTTTTTGAAAACGCGACTTTTTTGATAAATGAACGCCAATCATGGCTTTTTATCCAGCCTTCTTATCTTAATCCCAGCAAATATAGAGTAGAATCCTTTCGTCACTCACTTTGGAAAAATGAGACTTTGCTGGATAGGAGCCTATATGGATTTGCAGGAACGAGGGCGATCTTTGGAGGAACAGTTCTTTCTTGGACAAAATCAGGAACTCATTGAGCGACTGAAGCAGGCTCAGGATGCCCAAGCTCGTCAGCAAAAGTTGGGCGAAGTCCTTGGAATCGATGATGCAGAATTGCTTGCGCGATTGGATGGCCTGGGTTTGAATTCTAACGTCGCAACGGCCATTCAATTTTATCCGTTGGTCTACGTCGCTTGGTCTGACGGTGACATCGATGAGAGGGAAGAGTCGGCCGTGGCTCGTGCTCTGAAAGATCAAGGGGTGAACTCCGACACGCAAGCGATCGTGGGAAAATGGCTGCAAAAAAAACCAAGAGAAGAACTCGCTCTGGCTTGGAAGAGTTATGTTGAAGAGCTGCACAAGCATCTACCTTTGGCGGACTTTCAGCGCCTAAAAGAAAGCAGCTTGAATCAGGCGAAAAATGTCGCCTCGGCAGCCGGAGGTTTTCTGGGACTTGGGCAAAAAATTTCTGCTGCTGAGCAAAAGGCGTTGAAGGAATTAGAAGAGACTCTCGCCCTATAATAAATGCGGCGCCTAGTAAATTCGGAGACCTCTATGGCGCAAAGTGAACGGCTATTAAGAAGGTTTGCTCCCCGCCTAAGGTCAATTGTGGCCGGAATACCATGTTGGAAGCTTTCAGAGTCAGGCCTGCAAATAGGCTTAAGCGAGAATCTCTTTCTACGTCCGCATCATCCTCCAGCGTGGCTATTTTAATATCAACATTACCATTAGAGAGAAAGGCGGCATCAAGCCCCCCATAGAGACTGACCGATGGTTGGGCTTCATAGGAGGCGGTCCCGCCCAGATGTAGGTCCAAAACCCTCTGATCAAATTCCACTTGATCTCGTTCCAAAAAATCCCAAGTGGAATTGAGGAGACCATGAACAAAAATTCCCGTTTTTTCGACTTGGTGAACTTTTCCGTAAGCACCGAAGCCAAACTGAAAGCCATAACCATCTAGGTTTTCCCCAGAGCTATCGAGCTCCGAATCGGCGGCTAAGGCGAACTGCCCCACAAAGGCCACGTCTGGGCTTGTAGGTATTGCCAATGCGGCACCGAGATTGACCCGTTCGATGTCCGCGTCTCGGCCAGGATCATAATCGTAGTCAACCTCTTGCGAGGCTAAAGCGACACTAAACTGATTTCCCGTGCTGTTAGGACTAACAGAAAAGGTCGGAGCTAAGTGCTGCGCGCCTAAAGGAAATGCGAAGGTCCCAAAAAGGAGAGCCAATGGGAGTGTCCTTACCCGGTTTGTAAGCTGCATGGTGAAAAACCTCCTGATTCGTTGCAATGAATATACTTTTTGTGTGGACCCAAACAACCTAACGCGCTAGCCACCATTGGACGAGACATTCCCCAACGATCTTCGCCTTTCCATGGGTGCCAACCGGCCCATGAAGGTAAGCGACGGATAAGGCCGAATTCTTGTTAGAAGAGCGAAATTGACCGAAATGATTGAAGACGCCATGATCCTCGGCACTCCAAATCGCTTTTCCATGTCCTAGTTTTCCATAGAATTGAACTGGAAACTTGTTTTTTACAGCAGCGAGCCCAATGGTTTCCAAGGAAGTGATTTTTTCTAAAGATTGCATGGAAGGAAGATGCCGCCAAGCATGAAATTTTTTCATAATTCCGACTGCACCTTTCGCAGAGAAGGAATTGCCACTGGCATCACAGTTTGCGGCGGCTTGGCAATGTCCGGCGACATGAATAAAGGGATAGATGCGCCATCGATTGACCTGTACGCCGGGGATATCAGCGAATTCTGCGCGTACCCGATCCAAGGCTTGACTATAGGACCCAAATTCCGCGTGGGCTTGACTACCATCGAGCAGCGGGAACATCATGCACGATGATAGTTGGTTTTCAGACCACTCCAGGGCACCTCTCGCCGCGGCTTCGTAGGTCGTGGGGTGGATTGGGATCGTGAGGCCCGGCACTGGGACATTTCTTGAATTTCTACAGGATGGGTCCACCAGATTCCAGCGACTTTGGTCCCACCCCTCATCATAAACTTTTTTATGAGCGATCATAGCCATGGGAAATTTGACAGTACTCCAAGCCTCTAAATTCAGATCAGCATTGTCGTAGCCGGCGAATAGGATCGACGAGTTTGAGTTGTCGAGAATTTCGGCGGCGAGGGCACACTGTGATTCATTCCCACAAACTTTGCTTTTTAAATCCTGCACGAATCTTTGGAGGTCGTCGTTATCCGCTGGACAGTTGGGTCCAAAATCTCGAGTCGGGGGGGGGAGCTGACCTGTTGCTTCGCAATTAACAAGCTGCTGTGCAATCCAACCGTCCCGCTGACTGGGGCTGGTCATTTGCATCCAACAATATCCATCCTGATTCTTTGATGCACCAGAAAAACTTAACTGTGTTCCCGCGGACTGGACCTCTAGGATAGCGCCACTCGTAGAGGCGGCATCGCGGAAATTGCTCGCATCATGAATCACCTTACAGATTTGCCCACTGCTCTGAGTAGCACAGGAGTCACTATTGAGAGCCTTATAGCTGTCAGATCCAGTTTTACAGGCGCCGTTGGCTGATAAAGTTAATATTATCATTGCCTTAATGTAATTATTGTCGGTGCGTCGCGAAAGTTCCATCATGAGAGAGGCTTTCTGTTGCTTCGGTTGTTTGGAAGTCATGCCACATTATTGGCCTAAGGTACTGAGACGTCAATTCTTTAATTTCCTTACCTCGGATCTAGCAGCTGATGGATCTTAGGCCTCGTCGTTTTGTCGTGGATCTGAGGCAGTGAATCACTTATGTTGGGCTGGCCGCATCTTTTAGCCATTTTGGGGGTATTTATTTATGAGCAGAAGATTGACGAAGTCACTTTTATTTTTTCTTTTGTCGAATTCAGGGCTAGCTTTCTCTCAGGAAGAATTGCCAAAAAGCGTGCGAATCGGGAGCATTCAAACCTCTGGACCGGGTTGTCCCGCTGGGACCTCTTCCCAACTACTTACGGAGCAGGGTGAACTCGTGAGTTTGATTTTTGATGAGTTCTATTTAGAGAGAATAGGAAATGATGATAAGAGTTCCCAAACGCAATGTGCCGTGACTCTTAATTTGGAGCTGAGCCAGGGGTGGACTTATGGCCTACTCTATACGGGTTTGGAAGGTTACGCTTTCCTCGAGGACTCTGTACGAGCCGTACAAAGTATCTCGTATCAATTTAACACAACGAATCAGGGCGGAAAATCCGAAGCGGTTCGGCTGATTGGTCCTTACGATGGAGCCTTTACCAGACAGGATGCCGTTTCCTTCTCTCAGCTAAAATTTGCATCTTGTGGACAGCCAAGCTCGCTGACGATCCAGACAACGCTTGGTCTTAAATCTAACAAAAATGGATATGGTTATGTTTCCGTCGATACCTTGGCAGGTAAATTCGTGCAGGATCTTGGCCTCGTTTTTAAGCCCTGTCAGGGTGCAGGGCCATTGTCCCATTTAGCGGTTTGTTCTGTGGACGTTCAGCATAATAACAAGAAAGAAGGTCAGATTCTAGTGCAGGGTAAAGGAAAATCTCTTCTTCAGGCCCAGAACCGCGCGCAAAAGAAAATCAAGCAGAAGTGTGATCCAAAGAAGAAGAAAAAACCAGGGCTGCTGTGCGTCGAGTCAACCTTAAGTTGCCAAAGCATCATTCTTTGAAGTGTGTTTTTGAGTTCGGCTACCTTCTGAGCATGCGATCGGGATCGTCATACACAGTGCCCCCCCCAAGCATGACGCTCAAAAAACGGCATCGCATCGTCTTCGTGGTTGAAGGGCTTCGCATCGGTCTCTGACTAAGGCCTCCTTAGCGCTATCCAGGGCCTGAACTTGCCGAATTTCTAGACGATAGGTATTTCGGCCATCAGGAACTAGGTTGCCCAGGACTTCGTAGAACACTTTATCTTCAAACCACGAGTTTTCGCGGCCGTAGAGTTTGACACTAAAACCATGGCCATCTTTCCAGCGGTGCCAAAGTTTTTGCAGAGTCTTATCATCCGTTAGCTCAATAGCGCTGCCAATGTCAGCTTCTGCAAAATCCTGGAGCTCCCAATATTGCAGGGCGAAGGGGTTAAGCGATATAAGTTTGATTTGCCCTTTGAGGCCAATATCTCCCGTTAGATACTTTTCGAGGGCGGCCCTATCGGGTATCACCATAGGACAATCCGTGGACATAATGTAGCTGACGATTTTGGGTAAATAGTAATGACCCTCATAGGAGATCTTCCCTCCCCCTCTCGAGCAAGGAATTCCCATAGCCATGTACTCACTGTTGGCACGAAAGCCAAGCTCACCCTCGCGAGTGACACAGGGATTAGAAACGTTGTTAATGACGATTTTGAAATCAGGCAGGTACCAAGGTGGTGCGGTGCCGGCAGAGTGAGGGTGACAAGGGTCATCAGCTAATTGAATAGGAGTGGGGACAGCAGGTGAAACGGGGGCTGTACCCGGGATTTGGTTTTTCCCTTCCAATGGTTGGGTCTTATTTTGGCCAGCTGATTGTTCTGCTGGTGGTAGCTCGTTGACGTTTTTGGAGGGAGTCGGTGCGGGTGTTATGCATGCTTGCAGACTAAGTATTAGCCCACAAAGACGAGTTTGCATGAAAAAGGTTCGGATCATGAGTGGGATATCCTTTGAAAAAGTGCGTGTACGGCGCAAACGCCAAGCATGAGAATGATCGGCTGATTTAAATACATCGTTAAGTGTCCAAAAGGGATAGGATCCAAGCTGGGGCCGATGAGATTTTGCAAAAGGGCCTCGGCAACGCCTAGCAACAGTATAAATAGTCCTAAAAGAAAACCACTATTTCTAATGTGTGAATCGCTGGTGGACAAGCTGGTGAAGGAAACGATCAAAATGGAAGCTAAGCTAAAGGAAATATGCAAATCGATTTCCAGCAAATTACTGTGTAAAGTCAAAGTCTGAAGGAGGCTCGTATCTTGGAAGTTTTGCAAAAGGGCAGCCCAAGGGTAGGGGTTATTGTGCGGCCAATAGCTAAGGATAAGTATAGCAGTCCACACCAGGAATACGACTGCAGACCACAGGAAGGCCTGAGGCCAGCTTCTTTTTACTTGTAACCAGATTCGCAAAGGGATCTGGAGTGGGGCATACCAATGACCCTTCTGCATTAACTTTCGCCTAGAGGGTTGTATACCTATCTTATCCTCTATCATCGCGGGGTGATTTAGAAGCCACAAAGCGAATCCAGAGGCGCCCCGAATCTTCTGATTTCCCGTCAAGCGAGCGGCCCAATTCAGTCTATTAGCGGCATGACTTTTCGCATAGAAACTTCTCAACTTTGTAGGGCCTTGGACACTCTGGCGCAAATAGGCGACACTGAGCCAGAGAAGTGGAGTCCATCCTAAGACCCAAAAGAGAGGATCAATACTAATGAATAGAGAAAGCAATGCCACACCAATGCTTGCCAAAAATAAAGAGCCTGACCTTAGAATATGGGTAGCCACAAGAAACAACCAGGCGCAACCAGATTGGAGCAAGACTCTAAGGTCGATATGTTCCGCTGCGGCAAGGAGGTGACCGCGAGACAGGAGGATTGCAGCAATACCGAGGGCCATGGTCCAGGAGCTGGTGATCAATCGAGTCGTCAAAGCAGCGGCCAGCGCGGTCGAAATATACATCCATTGATTGAATCGCAAGAGAAAACGCATTCCCGTATAACCGCGCTCGCAGTCAGAGGCTGTAACTAGCTGATATCCTTTTATGATAGTTGGTGATGGCCGAATCTTGCGCTCCAGCGCGGGTAGCTGAGAATCGTCCAAACGGCAGTTTCCAAGAGTCTCGAGGTAAAAGCTGTGAGCAAAAGCAGTTGTAAATTCCGAAGGGATCGGACGGTATGGGCGAATTTGAATCCAGACGAGCCGCAATAAAACCATAACCGCTAAGGTTATAGGAATCATGCTTCTAGCTAAGCGGAAAAACCCTTGCATGGTTTGAACATCCCGTTCTTGACACAAAACTCCGGTAGCGAGGTCGCTAGCCCGGACGATTTTACTAACATAATAGAAAGGTTATCAAATTCGCGAGGGCAGCCCCACCACAACCTCATCTGGCAACCAATCTCAAGAAAGGGCACCCGCTCCTGTGGTTAATATTCTGAGGTATTTTATAATATTTTTAATATAATTTCACTTATCATGTTGACATTATATTTTCAATGCATTATTGGTCACTTATTGTAAATGATGAGTTTGGCTGATCCCTATTATTAAGAGATCAGATCATCGTTGATTTTAAGGAGTGCATGACATGTCAACTGGTCTGGTGGAATTTAGACCTGGCGATACTTTAAATATAGTTTGGACCTCCGTACAAGACACCCCGCTAGGACCACGGCAACTTGAGTCAAATTTTCAATTTACTTATGACGAGCTGCTTTCTCGTTTGCGTGCAAAAGGCAAAGCTGGGAAATCCCGGCGGTCGGGAACAGATGGCGCGAGATTTAGTCGCGTTGTTGCCTTGGCCGTGAATGCTATGAAGAAAGGCAAGTGGTCCACGGGGGTTGATATCGATCGTGAAGAAGTTTTTGCTAAA
>JBIKVD010000213.1:0-7690 GCA_044357055.1 Oligoflexales bacterium
CTCTGAGTATGAGAATATCACCCTCAATGCCCGAGTCTCTCTCAAGGCTCTTGTAGAACACAAGAGTCTCTTATCCCCCCAGCAGAAAGTTTTACTCCATGGTATGCTTTCCGCTATCGAGCAGCACGCCTCAGTTGCAGCCGATGATGAGTTGGCGGATTCATGACCGAGCGGAATTTTCGGGTTAAAGGTGTCAATCATCTGGGATTGGCTCCTAAAGATCCTGAGCGCTTTGCAAAATTGCTAAAGGATTTAGGCTTAAGGGAACTTTCCACTGAGGTTGTTCCAACTCAGGCAACTTCCACTCATATCTTTGGCTTTCCTGCTTTCCCAGACCCTGTAGACAACATGACTGAGAATCTTTTAGAGATTCTCTCACCGACGGTGCCAAATGAGGGACCCATTGCCAGTTTCTTGACAAAAAAAGGGGGGGGAATTCATCACCTTGCCCTAACCGTAGATCATTTACATTCTGCCGTAGAGCATCTTCAAACTCTCGGTTACCAGTTTATCAGCGATACTCCCCAGAATGGTGTCTGTGGCACGCTGATTGTTTTTTTGCACCCCCATTCCACCGGTGGTGTCCTGGTTGAACTCGTGCAAAATCCTTGAGACTGTAGCCACATAAAAGGTATCATAGTCACAATCCATCAACCTATCGTCGAAGGGCTGCGGCAGATGCAAGCTTGGAAACGCCTTTTGCGCATGATGCGCTGGCAACTGCTTTTTGTCCTATGCTTCGGCACCTATTTGCTGTCCTATGGATATAGCGCCAAAACATTCAAAATTTACAGTCGCGCAGCCGAACGCCTGCAACAAATTTTTCATCTCGAACTGAGTCATAGGCACAAGCGCTTGCAAGAGCTAGCAACAAGTCCTCAATTGCGTCACGCGTTGGACCATCAGCTGGAGCAGTTGGTCTCTGGTGAGCTGCGGGCTTCTTTACAAGCAGGCCTATTGGAATTCCTGATGTTGGCTGATCGTAGCTGTAAAACCGTCTATGTTCAGAAATTGAGCCCCGGCCCCCATCATGTTTGTGCTGAGGTCATGGCCCTAGAATTCCTGGGCTCTGAACCACAGGCACGTCGCCTTGGGAACGTCTTGTATCAGGTTGCTAAAATCCCTGATGAAAGCGGATTTTTTCTCGTCTCAAGTTTGGTACTGGATAAAACTTGGCTTCAAAAACAACAAGCCCTGATGGAAATTCCTAGTGATCTGGATTTCAGCGAAGCGGAAGAAAAACTAGAATGGCAGAGATTATTGCCTTCTTCTTTTGGTGAGGTCAACCTTGAGGAATCCCTGCCGCTGGTCGTGAACAGCAGCTGGAAAAGGCTCCTATTGGTTTTTGCCGGGCAGATGCGGGCTCATCACGAGCTGATAGTCATGATTTTCATGTCTTTCGTTCTTTTACTTACCTGCGGGCAACTCTACGTATTGCGGAGGGTAGGTAGGCAGTTTGCAAAGGAGATTTCGCCCGCACTGAAGGAAATACAACGGGTTCTCGGTATGGAGCTTGCGTCTCCCGCAACAACTTCTAAAAAGGAGAACTTTGATCTACATCTGGAAGTCATTGGTGATCGTCTTCGGGAGATTCTCGTTCTGCGGGATGAGCAGCTGATAGAGCTGCGTGATCAAGTGCAGAATGCTCAGGAGGGTTTGCAGCTTGCTCAAGCCAAGTTAAGACAGGTAAGAACCGAAAGTGAGCAACACCGCGATCGGGCGGCTCAACGAGGTTTGTGCGATTTTTTGCTGAAAGATATTCGTCGCATGTCAGCAGAAGCGGGCATGACTATTGTGTTGGTCAGGTCTCGCTTGGATCGCATGCAAAACCGAAGTTTGAACCCCGTGGTGCAGCTGCTTAGAGAATGGCAGTCAGGAATTGCCGAAAGGGGAGCCCGAAAGATGGTGCGTTCGCTCGCGGAGGCCATAGACGGGGAAAGTAAGGTTTCCATGTTAGAGACACAGATCGGTCAATTCATGTCTTGGCAAGATAGTCTTTTCTTGGAATCTCAGGCAGCAATGCGTGGTGTGAGTTCTGCGCTAAGCATGCAAGCGAGAATACAGTCGGCGGGAACCTTTTTGGATCTGGCTTTGAATCCGGTTGCTGTGAGCGTGCAGCATTTGGCGGGACTTCACCGGGATCTTGCCCATTATTTTAATGGCATGAAACCCAAAGCTTTACAGATAGACTTTTCGCAAGCCAGCTCAATAATAGAAGTCAACGACTTGCACTCTCAAGCCTTTCCTGTTTATGTTTATCTCTATTATTATTTCTTTCTTTACCGAGAGCATTTGGCCTCAGGCGAACTTCGCCATCGCATGGAACTTGTGAATGGGCAGTTGAGTCATGAATTTAGCTGCGAAGGCTCGCCAAAATTGTCCGCTGCCATGGAGCGAGGACATCCCACGGACGTGACCTGGTCAAAAATTCTCGATCTTTGCGAAAATCACCAAATTTCGTTGCAGATAATGCCGCATAAGTTCGGGCATTTTGTGATGGTATTGAACGAAACGCTGCAGAAAGGTGCCTATAGCCCTATCGGGCAAAAACCGCCCTCCCATGCGACCCTTCGGCAGTAGGGGCTAAATCAAACCCAAGGATTTGAAGTGTACCTGCAGGACCTTGATAGCTGCTGGCGTTATGCCACTAATACGGGTCGCTTGTCCCAGATTCTCAGGGCGCAAACGCTGTAGTTTTTCACAGACCTCAGTGCTGAGACCTTGTAGGGCTTGATAGTGGAGATCTTGTGGAATTTTGATCCGGTCGAGTTGTTGCTGTGATTTGATGGTCACCTTTTCTCGATCAATATAACCCTCATATTTTAGTTCAATTTCAAGACGTCGCAACGTATGGCGATCAAAAACGCGAAGTTCAGGAACGAATTCCGCGAGAATGCTCGCAGTAATCTCAGGTTTTTTCAGCAGCTGTGACAGCTTGGTTCCAGTGTTATCCTTGCCTCCGAATAGACTCTCGGGCAAAGCGTAGGGTCCACAGCTAGTCTTAGTGACAAATTCAAGGGCGCGATTCAGCTTTTCCATTCGGTTTTCAAATGCGGCAAAATCAGAATCTGAAACCAACCCCGCTTGGCGGCCCAGCTGCGTCAAGCGAGAATCAGCGTTGTCTTCGCGCAGGGAAAGGCGATGCTCTGCTCGTGAGGTAAACATGCGATAGGGCTCGTTTGTTCCTTTGGTAACAAGATCATCAATTAACACTCCAATATAGGAATTGGAACGCGACAGTTCGAGTGGTTTCTCGTCGCGGCAGGCTAAAGCAGCATTGATACCAGCTATCAAACCTTGTGCTCCGGCCTCCTCGTAGCCGGTGGTGCCATTAATTTGCCCCGCGAGAAACAATCCTCTGACCTTTTTGGTTTCCAGGTTGCTTCCCAGCTCGGTGGGATCGACAAAATCATACTCAATAGCATATCCAGGCCTTATGATTTCCACTTTTTCTAACCCAGGAATAGTCCGCAAAAACGCAATTTGAGTCGCCAGCGGCAGACTGGTGGAGAGTCCATTCGGATAATATTCGCAGGTATCATATCCCTGCGGCTCAAGAAAAATCTGATGAGACGTACGATCGGCAAATTTTACCACTTTGTCCTCGATGGAGGGGCAGTAGCGCGGACCGATACCTACAATTTCGCCGCTGTAAAGCGGTGATTCCCCCAGATGGTTCGCAATCATCTGATGGGTTTTTTCATTGGTATGCGTCAGGTAGCAGGGTATGAGTTGGTTCGTGATGGAATCATTGGTAAAGCTAAATGGGACAATGTCGGTATCAGAATGCTGAATCTCCAGACTTCGAAAATCAATGGTTTTACCGTCCAAGCGCGGGGTCGTGCCTGTTTTCATACGCCCAACACGGAAACCATAGGTGCGCAGGAACTCCGCCAATCCGAGAGAAGCGGCATCCCCAAATCTACCAGCAGCGATTTTTTCTTTTCCGATATGAATCAATCCATTTAAGAAGGTTCCGCTGGTGATGATGACTTGATTTGCTTTCATATCGCCAAAAAGCCGAGTGCTGATGCCGATGATTTTGCCCCGGCATAGGGGATCGCTAGAATCTTGTCTCGACTCAACTAAGAGGCGCTCGACCGAGTCCTGCCTGATAGAGAGGCCAGGAACATTTTCCAGAGTGTGCTTCATCGTGCGGCGATAGAGATCCATATCCGCTTGAGCTCTTGAGGACCATATTGCCGGTCCCTTCTTCCGATTGAGGATGCGAAACTGAATCCCTGTTGCGTCGATGGTTTTGGCCATCTGTCCGCCCAAGGCATCGATTTCCTTAACAAGGTGGCCTTTGGCGGTGCCTCCGATGGCAGGATTACAGCTCATGGCAGCAATTCTTTCGACAGACTGTGTCACCAAGCAGGTGCGAAGTCCCATTCGTGCTGAGGCGAGAGCTGCCTCGCAACCCGCATGGCCGCCACCGACCACAATAATATCAAAATGTTGAGAGCTCATTGGCTTTCCCTTATTGCGCGACGAAGTGGCGCGTACTCTAGCGAATTTGCCTGCAATTGGCAATGATGGCTTAGCGGCTATTCATGATTGTTAGCCGGCCTGTAGGAGAACTCTCTTGGGATTTTAACTCTCTAAAGTGAGTAGCCTAACATGAGTTGGGGGCCTTGTTGAAAAAGCTCAGTGGTTACTTGGCCTTCAGCCAGACAAAGCAGCCGCGTGGCGTGGCACTCCTGGGAGTACAGATGTTCGAAGAGGTAACCTAATCCAAGTTCCAGTCGCTTGGATGTTTGGAAGCTTAGTAGCGTCTGGGCAGTCACAACTTCCTGATCTGCTTCCTCGCCTTGCATCAGATCTCCTAGGAGGATCCATTTCCAATCCCCGAAAGCGATGCGAGCAAAAAGCCCAAGGCCCCAATAAGACCCCGCTTGGTGTGCAGGCTTGACTGCTTCTGTAGCGAACTGATTCAACTCAAAAGGAAGGCGGGTGTATTGGCGATAATCTCCGACCAAACGCGGGCCAAAAGCAAGATGATCCCAGGAGCTTGGGAAAAAAAGATTCCAGCCCAATCCGCCATGAAAGGAAAAGTTGGAATCCTTTCCTTGCAAGGATCGGAAGGCCCCCGTGGTTGTGAGGAACTGACTATTGTGCTGGCCATCTACGTAGTTTCCATATGCGTCCAGCCACAAACCAAAGGGCAGCTCCTGACGCAAAGTCGCGCCGATCGCAAAGTCCTGAGTCGTGCTTTCAATCGTCACGTCCAATTTACTCCAGCGGTATTGTCGCTGAAGGCTAAACACGCTGAGACCTCCCAGGCCGAGGTAGGTAGGGGTAGCCTCCGGCGCGGGCTGTTCGATAGATGTGGATGGAGTTTTGGATGCAGGAAGGGGTGGAACGACTGAATGGACCTGAGGTAAATTTGAATGGGTTGCTTCCTTAGGGTCGGGGCTCATTTGCACTTGCGACCAAATCCTGAAGCCAGAGAATAGTTCTCGGTCCAATAGCCTCGGTTCAATGCTCACTTGCACCCAAGGCTCATTTGTCGGTCGGGCCATTCTTATGCGTGTTTGCATGCTGATCATCCGCGATCTGCGACCATCTGGCTTTGTGCTGGTGATTTGATAACCATCACTGTTAGGCCAAGGGTCCCATGACAAAGTTACATGCCCATCATCCTTCCCCATCATATTTGTAGGTGAAGGATCTTGTGACTTGATTGGCCTGCTGGGAGAAGAAAGAATGCCAATAAAAATGCCGCTAGCCACCACGCTTTTCTCAATGCGTTCAGGTGCTGACTGGGTGGGCTCAGATGAGCTGCCTTCGGGGGGCGTTGAGCCTTCCTTTTTTGAAAGATCCGGAGACCCCTGGTCCATCGTCTCTGGATCAACGCGGGTAAGACGCCAGAAAAACACCCCTTCCCGAGGTGCAGTCCAGCTATACGGCCCCCCTCGAACCAACTGGTTTAAAGCTATATCCGAGAATTCTTTATCGTAGGAGACTTCGAGGCGAAACAGTTCGCTGCGTAAAATTGGCATTTCTTGACCCCAGCGGAAGGGAATTCCTTGCGAGTTGGCATTTTGGCCCGTGAAAATCAGGAGCGTTACAAGCCAAAGGCGGTAGTGGTTCACAGCGATCTCCCAAAACAAAAAAAAGGAAATGTCTAGCTGGCATCTCATCCCATTGTGTCATACTCAAGTGCGAAAGTAAGCCCAAGATCATCCAAGCAGTTTATGGAATTCTATAAGTATCTCAATTACTTCGTTGGCGCTTTGCTGCGAAAAGGGTATAAAACGGTCCTTGTTAGAGCAGACGATAGTGTCGAGGGATGAGTCAAAGATTTTTCATCTCTTAGACGATGGCTTTCGCGCTCAGCCCGATTTTGGTTTTTTGACGAAGAGATGGCGGGCATAAGCTTATGACGATTGCATATTTCGCCAGGTCGATGCTTGTCAAAAGTCTAGATTGATTCTTTGTAAAACTGGATATTTTTCCATCAGAGAAAGGACGAGTGGGATGAAGTTATTCGAATATGCATCTACTATGGGGCATGAGCAGATTGTGTACTGTCAAGATGCGAGTACAGGGCTGAAGGCCATCATTGCGATTCATGACACCACACTTGGTCCAGCTCTGGGTGGCTGCCGATTTTGGAATTATGAGACCGAAGAACAGGCTCTCTTTGATGTATTGAGACTCTCCAGAGGGATGACTTATAAGGCCGCAGTGGCCGGTTTGAATTTAGGCGGAGGAAAAGCCGTCATCATTGGGAACCCTAAAGCGCTAAAGAGCGAAGCTCTCTTTCGCAGTTTTGGGCGCTTCGTACAGAGTTTAAATGGTCGATATATAACTGCTGAAGACGTCAATATTCATGTTGCCGACATGGAACATGTCGCCCTAGAGACGCGCTACGTGACCGGACTTGCCAGTCATAATGGGAGCGGCGATCCCTCTCCCGTGACGGCCTTAGGCGTTTACCATGGGATCAAAGCCAGCGCGCGCTTCAAATTAGGTTTGGATTCCTTGAAAGGTCTTCGGATTGCAGTGCAAGGTTGCGGCGCTGTGGGACGCAACCTTCTACAGCTTTTGCAGCGAGACGGGGCTAAGTTATGGATTGCTGATATCAGTGCGGAAAATTTAAAGTTAGCCTCTGCCATCTGTACAGCAGAAATCGTCGACCCCAATAAAATTCATGCTGCGGACGTTGATCTCTTTGCTCCTTGTGCACTCGGTGCCATTATCAATGATGAAACCATTCCAGAAATAAAAGCGACCATTGTCGCTGGAGGTGCCAATAATCAATTGCTGGATGAGAAAAAACATGGCGAAATACTGCGCCAGCGTGGCATTCTTCACGCACCCGATTACGTTATCAATGCCGGCGGATTGATCAATGTCTCTCATGAGCTGCGCGGATACAACCGTGAAGCAGCGCTAGGTGAAGCTCGCAAGATTGAAGACGTTTTGATGAAGGTCTTTCAACTCGCGAAAGATCAAAACATTCCTACGCAAGCCGCCTCGGACAAAATTGCAGAATCTCGGATTGCTGCTGTGAAAGTTTCAAAGCAACTTAATCAGACTTATGAATCCCAGCTTTGGATTCGCCAGAATTAAAAATCGTTGGTGGACTGGCGGCGCGATCCCTTGACTGCTTAAAATACAAATCATTTCAATGAGTTGAATGTGTCTCGCTTGCTCGGGCGCAAGCCCTCCCTTGCCTTTGGGT
>JBIKVD010000331.1:0-4742 GCA_044357055.1 Oligoflexales bacterium
AAAACCTACCACCTCAAATCGATGGATTAGCTGGCGGCCATTGAGAACGTCACCCATACCCACCATCTCAGGCGTGACGATATCTATAAGGTCACCAATCTGCACCGATAGATTGATGCCTAGACCCTCGCCGAGCACGATGCCCGGATATCCTGAGGGACGATTTACCAAATCAGCAAGACTACCTTCGACTAGCTTATTGTGGAAAGCCCATCCCTCACCTTCACCTGCTGGATCAATTCCGATCAAGGTTGCAGCAAAAACATGCTTCCTTTGCTTCAACACCACCTCCGCGCGGATGAAAGGCGAAGCTTGAAGAGGTTGGAGCGGGAACTGAGCCAAAATTGACTGGTGGGAATATTGTTGCAGGGAAAAACCCAAGATCGCATTTTCTTTGGCAATCACTTCCAGGTGCGGCTGCCCCCCGAGCATTTTTTGCCGCAGGTCTTGTTCAAAACCACCCATGACACTCAACACGATAATCAGTGCAGCGACCCCAACGGCAACGCCAGAAATTGAGACAAAGGTCATAAAGGACAAGCCCGTTCGCCCTTTGCGAGCCCTGAGTGCTCGCCACGCCATCCATCCGTAGAATTTTTGTGATTGGCGCCGTGAGTGTCTTGAATCTAACATTAATCACCTTTGCAGATTTGAACGCCGCGCCTTTTGGGTGCGTTGAAACTCACGAGTGCGCTATTTAAAGCAACCGAACTCTAGAAAGGTCTCGTCTCCGGCAAAAAACGTCAGAGTCGTTGATCTAGCAGGCTAGTCAACCTCGTAGGTCTTAGCGCCAGGATTTTTTGAAAATGCGCGAGCCCTTACATGGTGTTGGCAACTGAAGCTGGATCATAATCCCATTTATCAACCAGATAAAGTTCATAATCTTCGTATCCTACCAAGCGAGTGAGCTCTTTCTGGGCGACTCTGGCCCGTCAGGGATTTAAATGCCCCATTTCACACGCCTCATATCTGCCTGATTTTATATATAAAACTAACTATCTTTCACCCCTCACCTAAAGATATTTGACGGATCTCCGAAGAATCTTTTGTGAATAAGAACACAACTGGAGGAACCTACCCCGTGGCAAGATCTGAATATTTTGGACCCAAACCATTCCTGGACGTCGTCACGCCATTAGAGGATACGAGACGATTTCTGCGACAAATTTGGCCCATGGTACCAGGGTGCTTGCTTTTCTTGATACACCCACCTTTTATCCCATCTTAAACAGACCATTTCCGAGCAAGCCTCGGACTTTGGTTCCCGCACCTTGTTCGGGCCGCCGGTTAGACATAGAATTAGAGATAAGGCTACCGGAGGCCCCCTTCCTATTTCCGTTGATCTAGGGAATCCTGCCTTACAATAACCTCGGTTATCGCGTCGACCTTTAACGGATTCGATTTGGAGAAAAACTTGGATGCTCTTGTCCCGAGTGTCTTGATTGTCGATAGCAAAGAGGAGGCACGACGCCTATTGGCCAAATTCCTGCAAAGGCAGGGACTGCGACCGACCGAGCTCACATCTGGGGCCGAGGCTCTCCCGGCTCTGCGCGGCAATCACTCTTTACTTTTTGTCGATGTCCACCTTCCCGATATGGATAGCATGAAACTCATTCAGCAGATCCGCAAAGAGCATTCCTCGCAAGAAGTTAAAATCTGCGTCATCTCCGAAAAAGCAGACAAAGGTTTTATCGAGCAAGCGGCCAAGGCTGGAGGTGATGCCTTTTTAGTAAAACCCCTTGACCCTGATGCGATTTTGCAGAAACTCACGGTGCTAGTAGGCCAAAGTGCGACGCCGCATCCATGGGCCTCCGTTAGCTACAATGCTTCGTTGCATCTAAGTCCCATATTGCCTGAAATCAAGGTGATCCGGGTTACCAGCCGGGGCTTGGTGCTTTCTTCAAGTGCAGCCATCCAAAGTGGAGCAAGTGTTGCCCTAGAAAGCAGTCGTATGGCCAAGGTTTTGGATCGGGAAAATCCAGTCATTCCTGTGATCGCCCGACGATGTCTTAAGGAAAAGCCTGGCTTTTATTTGATCGACTGCGAACTTTCACCCCTCGTGCCTGAAGATCAATCGCATTTGCTTTCGATGATACGCTCTAGTTAGATTTTGCTAAAAAGCTCAGCTTTTTAGCAAAATCGTGTCCTGAGGAGCGAAGCGAGGAAGGATCCCCCCGCACTACCCATTAAGGCTGTCATAGAGATCACTCTACTCTGGATTCATTGGCTCGATGAGTTTGATCTATTTCTCCCGCTTAATATCCTTTGGGCTGATTCTCTTTCGCCAAAACGGAATTTCAGTCGTAAGAGTTACGATGACTAAAGGTGTTTGATGGTTTCAAAACCCATCAGCTCGCATTTCTCCCTAAGCTGGTCGCTTAGCGTTTCAGACGAAAGCAATGTCCAAGGAGGGGCTCTCTTTGTGGGTTCCAGGGAAAAGCCGCGTTCTTCCGCCAGCACCGTTACGAGTCTTCGACAAACCGCATCGGCCGAGTCAATCCAGCGTATGGGGTATGGCACCAATTTGTCTAGATGGGGTATGAGGAAGGCGAAGTGGGTACACCCCAGGACCACCCCATCCATTGGCATACCAGGCGGCGCAAGGGCAAAAAATTCTGCCAAAACGCGCGCGAAGGCAGCTTCGTCGATGGTTTTATCTACAAATACATCCTCAGCCCATGCGACCATTTCCTGTGCCGCAAATCTTATGACTTTGTGGTCGGGCGCGAATTGGGCAACTAACTGATCAACATAAGAACGCGAAACTGTCGCTTTTGTCGCCAGTAGTCCAATACAATTCGACTGACTCTGTTCTGCAGCAACTTTTATGGCCGGGACGACACCAACGACCGGTATGTGTAAATGCTGGCGAAGGTGTGGCAATGCAATGGTACTTGCTGTATTGCAGGCAAGCAGTAAAATATCAGCCTTGACGGCATCTTGCAGGTAGCTACCCAGCGCTAAACAACGCTGTTTGATCCAAGGATCGGTTTTTTCTCCGTATGGCAGAAAACGATTGTCCATGAGATAGATGACTTCCATTTTCTCTTTCATGGGCAGGAGTTTTTGCACGATACTGAGGCCACCGATTCCGGAATCAAGAACGGCGATTCGCGGGGTCGATGACGTTGGATGTTTAGTCGCCGCCTTTAGGGCCGCCGCCTTGAGAGCTGCCGCAGATTTGGAACCGGTTTTCCGATTGGCGATAGATGCTTTGGGCCCTTGTTTTTTCATATCGGAGCGCGCGCTTTCTTATGGTATCGACCCAGGCACAGAAACAAGCTGCGAAAATACCAGGATTGCTAGAACTCTGGCAAAAGGTTTCTTCGCGCTTGCCTTGGGGGAAAAATCCTCAGGAGCTACTGCATCACGAGCACCGCCTAACCTATCTTGCCTATTTGCGGCGTTATTGGCTGCATTATCTCTTTGGCTTCGCCACCTTGCTAGCAACCACATTGACCGAAGTGGCATCACCCAAGATCACCGGCTGGGCCATCGACATCCTAACGGGACGAACTCCTGAATTACTGGTATCGACCCTCCAAGGCCAGACGACGCATCAATCTATGGTTCTCTTACTGGGCCTTTTTGCAGCCAATCTAGGGCTCGGGTTCTTATTCCGCACGGGCTGGAGACAGTTTATCGCCCGTCGGACTCATCACTCCTCCTATGTTTTCCGTTTGAGGTATTGGTCTGCGTTGCGCTTTGTCACTCCAGAGGTTCTATTCCGCCATTCCTTGGGCGATCTCATTGCTCGAGGAATCAGCGACATTAATCCAGTGCGTTTTGTCTTTGGCTTTTCCTGGGCCTTGACCCTCGACCTTATCTTTTTTCTTTTGGTTGGTACCCTTGCCATCTTGGTCATTGACCCCGTGCTGGCGGGGCTTTCCCTCGTTGGCTTCCCGCTGGCGGCCTACCCTGTTTGGCGTCTTTCGCAACGGCAAAGCAAACAGTATCGCAGTGCCCAAGAAAGTCTAGGGCAGCTGTCGCAAACCATCAATCAAGCGATCGCGACCATAAGATTGCAGCGGGCAACCGCCACCGAGCAGGGCTGGCAAAGGGAACTTGAAAATCACGCTGAAGATTTTGCCGCAAAAGCCCGCAAAAGCATCATGACTTTTAACCACATTATCCCTTTCGCTACCTTCCCGACTCTCATAGCCTATGGGGTTCTGGCTTTTTACGGCGTACAACGAGTACAAATGGGAATAATCACTCCTGGTGATCTCGTGACCTTATTTTCCCTCGTACTCCTGATGCAAAACCCGCTCTTTGAATTGGGGCCCTGCATCGCAGAGTGGCAGCGGGGCTATGTTGGTCTCACGAGGCTCAACCACATTATCGGCTTAGCAACGCCAAAGGAATACAAGCTTCCGCCTCATTCCTTGCCGGCCGAATTTGCCTTCACCGCGAATGGAAGAGAAAAAAAGGAAAATCAGAAACCTGCAAGCGTCTTGAAAGTGCAGGATCTAAATTGGCAACATCCCAATGGGATGCTGCTCTTTGAGCGGCGCATCTCGATGGATATTCTCACAGGTGAAAAAATCGGACTGATGGGGCCCGTTGGCAGCGGGAAAACAATGCTGCTGGAAATGCTCTGCGGCAATTTAACCCCACAAAGCGGTAAGGTTATGCTCTCAGGCTACGACCTTAGTTCCTTGAGTCGGCAAACTCTTTGCGAGTGGATTACTTTTGTCGATCAAGCGCCTTTTTTGTTTTCCGGCACGGTAAGAGATAATCTG
>JBIKVD010000332.1:0-4733 GCA_044357055.1 Oligoflexales bacterium
CGTAGATGAGTGGGTGGATCTCGTTTCGGAATCCCCAATAGGGCAACTGACCAATTTTGCGGATGGCGCTTGGGGCGGACTTGGTACCACGGCCAGCCCTTTCAGACTGCAATTCGACGGATCCAATGATCATGTGGTTGTTTCAGAAGATTTAAGTGGTTTGAGTGACTTTATGGTGGAAGCCTGGGTTTATCCCCAGTCCATGAACCAACAAGTTATTTTTAGCAATGGCGATGACCAAACAAAAGGCGTGACCTTAGGCAATGGTCGGGTCACCACCGGAGCCGCTTTTTCGCCCTATGTTAGCGCCGTTTTAGCAGACAATCCAACGATCTACTGGCGCTTCGATGAAATCAGCGGTACTAATTTACCTAATAATTTAGGTAGTGATTCCTCGCTCAACGGCACCATTACCGCAGGCGGCAGCGGCGGGGTGCAAAGCTCAAGTCCTTTAGCGGATTTCGGTGATGTTTCTTACCGGACCGACGCGGCAGGTCGTATCACACTTGGTAATCCCGTGCTTGGCGCCAACTGGACGATAGAAACCTGGTTTCAGTACCCCTTTCCGGGCAACTGCAGCAATGCGACTGAGGGCTGCACTTTGGTTCGTTCTACCATCAACGATCGACCTGTGATGGTAAACAATCTCTTGCAATTAGGGGGTCGTCGTAATGCAGCCCCAGCGGGATTTTTGTCAACAGGTTTCCTGATGTCTACCTTAAGCGCAGGCTGGCATCATTTGGCCGCCGTCGCTTCGGGTGGCACCACCACGTATTACATTGATGGTGTACAAGCCGGTTCCCCACTCGCTTGGGCTTCGACGAGTAACATAAACACGGTGGGCAATCGAGATACGACAACGGGGTGGTTCGGATATTTTGACGAATTTGCCTATTACACGACGGCGCTGACGCCAGCAAGAATTCTCGCCCATTATCAGGCTGGTATTAAACAAGATAGTTGTAGTTATTTATTGCCTCGTGATTATTGGCATCAGGTTAGTGCCATCATGGATACCACTGGATCTAAGATTAGGGCCTTTGTCAATGGCCAGTTGCTTTGTGAAACGCCCTTGGTGAAAACACCAGGAGTAGCAGGAACCAGCTCGGATGTGCATTTTGGCAAAAGCTCGGTGAAAGATGCGGCTATTTTCCAGGGTCAAATGAGCGAAGTTCGGGTTTATGATCGTGTCGATACAGCGGTTCTAAGCAGCAACTTTAGCGCCAAGCAAAGTCGCTACAGCCCTGTAGTCCCAGTACCACTGCTTGGTTTGCAATTATGGCTGGTGGCAGGACAGAAAAATTATACAGATGTGGGAGGCACGACTCTTGCTGTCAATAGTGGTGATTCGGTACGCCGATGGGTAGATTTAAGTGGAAGGGGCGGAGATCTGACACCAACCAACCTAGCTCCGGTGCTTCGCAAAGGCGTGATCAATGGCTATGATGCAGTGGAATTTAGCGGAGCGACGGGAGTTAACAGCACCAGGCTGCGCAACACCATCAATTATCCGCGGCCGACCACGGTTCTCTATCTTGCCCGAATTTTAGGTGCGCCCCAAGGGAGAGTCTTAGCTGGAAGTGTCAACAATTGGCTGCTTGGTTTTCATTCCGCAGGTCGAAATCGTTTCCATCCCACCACCTGGATGCTAAATGGGGCCGGCGCGGTGGTAAATAACCAGTGGGAAACCTATGTGGGGGAGATTGACAGCGTTGGCGCCAGCAGGTTTTTTGTGAATACTAGCCTGGCCGCCACCGTATCGAATGCTGCCTTTGCGGGTGTCAACGGCCTACTACTTGGGGCCCATAGTGACGGCAGCGAAGCGAGTTATGCGCAAGTTGCGGAGGTCCTGATTTACGACCGCGTGATAACCCAAACAGAGCGAGAACAAGTTCTCCAGCACTTCTTTGACAAATATGGCGAGTAATCTTTAAAGCCCAGTCAAGCTAGGGCGATTTCGGCCACTTAGGGTGGCATCGATAACCTTTCAAAACCAAAGCAGTCCCTAATAATGTCAATTCGGCATGTGAGTTCCCATACTCTCCATCCCTAAGTTCCAAGAAGTGGATTCACCTTGCTCTTCAAGGCAGGAATCATAGACTGCTATGGCCTAGGAATCTTGATTTAGGGAAGCAAGTTGCGTGAAGAATTGGTTTTACATCTTTTGCTGGGGCTTGTTTTGCACAGCTCAAACACATTTTCAGTCACGGTTGCTGGCGCAGGTAGAGGTCCGCGGTGATCTATCTCTCCTTGTCGGGACTGCGGTCAATCAACGTCTTGACTCACCTTTAAATCCTGAGAATCTCGTGGCGATGGTTCCAGATAGAGCCGTGTTTGCGGAGGTGAGGCCCAATCTTCAGCTATCCTTTACGAGCCTTGATTTCGTTATGCGCCCCAAACTGGAATACCGATTTGATCAATTTGACGAAGAACTCACCCTGGCTGGGAAAAAGCACCAACAGAAAAACGAAGTGCGTTCTTATTGGCGAGAAGTCTATGGCACCTGGAGCCTTGGCGAGGCCTTGCAGCTAAGCTGGGGCCTCCAAAACTATCAATGGGGCCCTGCGGAAGCCGCAAACCCGAGCAATCCCATCTTTCGCGAATCCGTACTCAATCGCAGTATCCTTTATGAATCGCGCGGGAAGCATTTGCTTCGTATCCACCGCAAAGTCTCTGAAAACTGGCAGTTGATGGCCATGGCTGAAACTCAAGAGCCCATTTCAGACCAAAACTATAGCGACCTCGAGTCCGCGAATATGGCTATGTCTACTGACTTTCATCCTCAGGCCCTGGTGAGAATGGAATATATGAGAGAGGCCCAATATGTGGGATTGGTTCTTGGTTCCCAGTTGAACGGCTCTCGCTATTTCGGAGAGTATGCCTCCTGGACTAGCGAAGATGGATTCTCCTTATTTTTTGATGCCGTCCATCGCCAGGGCCGTTTGGTTAAGTCCCCAGTGAGTGAGGTCGGTACCATGGTGCCAGGCTCTCTGGAGGAAGCTCAGGACTTGACCCTGTTCGAGGAGGAGGCGAAGGGAGAGAAAGTCATGACCTTTGCCGTGATTGGCTTGCGCTATGAATGGCAGGAGAGTGACTTTCGCACCGAATGGATAGAATACCAAGAAGGATATAGCAGGGGGGAGCAAGAGCAGCTACTTGTGAACCTTCGGACGGCAGGGGCGAACCCCTTTCTCGCGCAGCAATTGCTGTTGCAATCCCAAGATACCGGCCGAATCTATCCGGGTAGACGCCTTTATATGTTTTCCTATCGCAAACAAAAACCATTCGCGCTGCAAGACTCCACGGCTTACCTACGCTATCTGGCATCAGCCACAGATGGCTCGGCACAAGCCTACGGGCATTGGGAGACGGCATGGAACGATCAACTGGTAGGATTCCTAGCCTTTGGTCTTGGAGTGGGTAGCAAAACATCAGAGATGTCTGGTTTGGTGGCTTCAAGCGTTCTGCTGGGATTAAAAGAATCTTGGTGATGACCGCAAGGGATAAAGCCTTGCATTCGCTCATAGGAAATGGATGATGATGAATACTTCCCCCCAAGCAAACGTTCCCAGACAAGCCATCGTTGATCTAGAAAATATTTCTAAACACTACTCCTTGGGAGAAACGCTCGTGAAAGCCCTCGATCATGTTGAATTGAGCGTGGGGCAAGGAGAGTTTATGGCCGTCGTCGGAGCCAGCGGCTCGGGCAAAAGTACCTTGCTTAATATGATAGGATGTCTGGATCAGCCCGACAGTGGCGTGGTCAAGATCGATGGGGTGGACCTTGCCGGCTTGGACGACAATCAGCGTAGTGCCTTGAGAAATGAAAAAATTGGTTTCATTTTTCAGACCTTCAATTTGGTGCCCGTTTTAACGGTGTACGAAAATGTCGAACTGCCCCTTCTTATCAATCCTAAGTTTTCTGCCACACAAAGGCGAGAATCCGTTGAGCAGGCTCTCACCGAAGTCGGCTTGTGGGACCGAAGGGGGCAGAAACCAGACAAATTGTCAGGTGGGCAGCGCCAGCGCGTGGCGATTGCCAGAGCTCTCGCCGGGAAGCCAAAGCTTGTCCTCGCAGATGAGCCCACGGCGAATTTGGATTCGGAAAATTCACGGCGTATTGTGGATCTGATGTTAGAGCTGAATCGCCGCCTGCATGTTACTTTTGTCTTCTCAACCCATGATGAAAAGTTAATGGATCGGGTGCAGCGCAAGGTCGAAATGAAAGATGGCCGCCTATGTTAAATGGGGGCCTTCTGCGCCTATGTTTTCAGAATCTACTGCGCCAGCGAAAAAGAAATCTCGCCGCTGGACTGGCCATAGGCTTAGGTTTTGCAGGACTCTTATTGCTTGGCGGCTACGTCTATCGAGCCGAGAATCTCATTCGCGTCACGACAATCTTTGGTTCGCGTCTGGGTCATTTGGTCGTTTATAGCGAAGGTGGCTTACAAGGATATTTTGCGAAGCCCTGGCAATTTTCCCTTGCCCCTAGGGATCAAGAAACGATCGCGGCGGTCGCAGCGAAAACACCGGGGGTTAAGACCGTTGGCAGGGTCTTACTTGGCTATGGTCTGGTGGGAAATGGTTGCAAGAGTTTTCCCTTCAGCGCCTGGGGTCTCGAGCCTGAGTTGGATCGCGCCATTGCCCAGCACCCTGATTATCTAAAGTGGGCGGGAAACGTCAGCCAAGTTTTAAAAGGCCAGAATCTATATGATCTCCCCCCTGAAGAAGGA
>JBIKVD010000393.1:0-3791 GCA_044357055.1 Oligoflexales bacterium
GTTCTACTTTTTCGATACCGGCGTCTGTCATATGCTGGCTGGAACCCAAACGATAGATCGTAACTCTGATCTATTCGGAAAGAGCCTTGAACACTGGTTCTATATGGAACTTTGCGCCTATAAATCCTACCGCAATTTAAAGATACCCCTATATTTCTGGCGATCCCAAGACCACTATGAGGTAGATTTTATCCTCAATGATCTCGTAGCGATTGAAGTCAAAGCAACAAAGAAAATTTCTCAAGAAGATTTCCGCGGGATCAATGCATTGAAAGAGGAGGCTTTACCCCTTCAATACTATATTATCAGTAACGATCCGGTTGATGCGGTCAAAGATGGAGTCTCATGCCTACATTGGCGGACTTTTATGGACCGCCTGTGGAAAGATCAGATCATCAGCAAAAAATGAAAACTCCGAGACCTTGTCTCGCTAATCGGAATAAACAGGTCCGAAATCCTTGCTAAAGTGCCAGCACAAGAAGAAAGATGATAAACTCGTGGACCAAGCTTTGCTTGCCCCCGGATTTAACGCTCAATCTAAATAGATACCATTATCTGGCTTACCGATCGTTAGGATAATCTTGCCCGCTGCTGTTTCAACGCGTTCGAAGCTGGGTTCAGAATGATCCAATGATTTCTTCCATGATTGGAACTAGCCAACAAACCATCTTGCTTTAGCAAGCCCTGATCTAGCTCATTTATCCATTTTTTGGTTCTGGGTAGCGTTCTATTTTACTATTGGTACTGTCGGAGAAATGTTCTTACCTAACTCGGTGTAACAACGCCGACGGGAATTGCATACAGGCATAAAGGCTTTTCTCTTGGTACAATCCGCTCGATTAAAGGAGCATCGCCGCAGCGCATTCAACTTGCGCTCTACGACAGGCACCAACCGATGAAACTTAACGATGGAACTTGGCGGGTAATGACGATTGTCGGCTTTTTAGCTGCACATTCCGATTTAGGTGAGGAATTTCAGCTATCCGTTCATTTAGGACTACTTCAATTAACTTTCATGGTTGCAGGTAAACCTAACGCCATCCTGCTGAATAGAAAGCTGCAAGTATTTCCCGTCTTTGCTTACACAAATTGAGAGCGTCTTTGGACCATTGGATGTTGGTATGTCGATGCTATCTACCCCAACGTATTCTTGGAAATAAAGGATACTGTCAGTTTCCTTTATAATAACATCAGCAACTAGGCTTTGGTTATAACTTATCCCAATTCAAATTGATGCTGGGTCAGTAGATGTTGCGTAATTACCACGAAAGTCTATAGCACAAAATTCAGAATTCTCGCCCCAACCATACAAGTATGGCTTATTCAGGTGTTCTCTTAGATAATTGATGACGGCTCCAGCGGGAATTGGTTCTTTAAATTGCGCCATGCTTTGACTAGCAGAACATACTAGGGAAGCTATGAAAGCGAACTTGATGAAAGATCTTAGATTCATACATTTTCTCCTGATGGTCAGACACCAATTTTGTGCCACGTCACAGTTACCCTAACAGCTACGATTTTGCAATCTGTGGGCTTAGATTCACCTTTCCAATGGGCACTTAACTTAAGGAATAGCATCGAATTTCATGCCGAGATCCAGCATATCGCAGGGGATATTTATCAACGATTCTGACCGATAAAATGTGCATTTTTAGTATTTTCCACCCTAAAAAATGGTATTACCTCAATGTTGGCCGGTTGCGTTCTTTGAAAGGATTCCACGGATGAAACCTAGCCGCAGACCTTGTCAAACAGCTGCAAGAATATTGCAACCAGAACTCAGCTTCGATCAAGATTACCAAGGTGCCTAATCATAGCATGCGGCTTTGGGGCGGGAGCTTTTGTCAAAATCTAAAGGTATGAAGCATAATCTGGGTCCATCGATTAAAAGCTCACCCTTCAACATAAAAATCGGTGGTTATCTTGGTCGTTCAGGCATTATGAGATACCGGAAATATATTGGAGATGCCGCTTGAATTACTTACCGTCAGCTCTAATGGCGCAAGAGGCTGCCGCATAATTGAAATAGAGGAAACTACTAAATTGGGCCAATATCCTGCCCCAAGCCCTATACTTAATTTCAAGTTCTATCTATTATGGAAATAGGTAATTTATGTATTTTACAGGCAAGAATAGTAAATAGTGCGATATTTGCAATTTCAATTTGAAATGATCTGCATCTTCAATAAATGGAAAAAAAGGTGTAAGACTTGAGACATAAAATTTTTATCGTAACAATCAGTCTAATGTGTGGGGCAATAGCTTGCAAATCAGTGCAGCCTGCACAAAGTGCCAGCGCCACAACCCGTTCTCCATCAAATAAAGTATCGAAAGCCAGCAATGGCAATCAGGAGACGTTTCCACTGCCTCCAAATGGCATGATGACAACCAGCGAAATGTTAGAGTCACCAATTGGAAAAGAGCTTCTGAAATCGTTCAAGAAGATCAAAAGCAGTGATACAGAAGCATTCTCTCTACCTCTAAAAATGAAAAAGCTGGTTACAACCATCCAAAGTCTTGAACAGCGGGGACTTGTGGGGTATTGGTTCGCAGGCTTAGCTCCATTTGCATCGGAAGAAGGGTTACTTTATTACGTAAAGTCTCTTCCATCTATATCTACAAATAGCGCTGAGCGCAAAAGCGAAAGCTTCGCAATGATGCGGACGGCTCAAACACTTAATCGCTTGCAGGGGATGATGGATGAAGGAATTCCTTTTGTCGTGCATCCTAGCAGCAGTTCAGCAATTGCCGCATGCGTGCTGGATTCACAGGTGGCTGGAGCGGCAGCACTTCTCAAACTAATTGACAGTGAACAGCATGCGGTCATCTTCATTGATTTGTCTGCGGGAGAATTTGTCGTGGAGCACGAAGTGCAACATTGGAGGGACTTTCAAAAGGGCGCTGCCTTTGTACAGTTTAGGAAGGCTTTGCGACAATGGATTGAGTCTCTTCCCGCTCGTGCCCAGAAGAGGATTTACCCTGAACTAGAAGGCGCCATTCAACAAATTGTAATTGAAACCAGAGGACATCAACGCATGATCATCGCAGCAAGAGAAGATTTTGATCAGCATCAAATCAGTGCTGTTACAGACAAGCCAACAACAAAAGAAGATGTCATAAATGTGGAGTTTTTTGCAACTTCAGGCACATTTAATCAATACTATCCTGACAAAATTCTGACGATCAAAGCAGAGCTGACGGCCATTCTAAAGCCGGAAGAAAAGACTTTGGTTAAAAAGACACTTGAGAGCTTTACCAAAATGGTTTCAGAGTTTGATCTTCTGCACGAAGAGCCTGATATGCCGCGCTTGGAAACCTATTTTGCTTTCAAATAGGATGTTGAGGTCTATGTTGAAATTAGGAAAATCCCGCTTTGGGTCAAAATGGACAAGAAGGTTTTGTAGTGCTCCCTCCATGGAGCTGCTCATGATTGCAAAATATAGGGTCGGTTTAGCTTTTACAGGATAAATCTACATATTTGGATTAGGGCCGCTGCCTCCCACACCTGAGAATGGACCACCACCTTTATACGGGGAATTTACGCATATGATCTTGATTTCAGATTTGGTACATTTTCCATGTACCCATTGTACATATATACCTTTTTTACTAACGCCTACTTTCCTAGCTGGACAAACCCTACTGACTTTAGATTGGCCGTTGGCGTCTTGGATCGGGCTCTAGATGGGTTTTACACGCAAGTGCGTGACGAAGCGAAGTTTAAAAACCTCGATGCTATCAGCGATGGTGAGGTGGCTAATCTAATAGGCCACATTGCTGGTGCTGTGCTG
>JBIKVD010000062.1:0-15130 GCA_044357055.1 Oligoflexales bacterium
CGGTCATCGGGACCCTGGCCTTTATCAACTATCTCGGCTTTACCCTTAATATGATGACTACCTTAGCTTTGACTCTCTCGATCGGTATCTTGGTAGACGATGCCATCGTCGTTATCGAAAATATCTACCGTCATATCCGGATGGGCAAATCACCAATGGTAGCCGCTCGCGAAGGTACCAACGAGATTGCGCTAGCGGTTTTTGCTATCACTCTCTCGATCATTTCAGTATTTGTTCCGGTTGCTTTTATGGAAGGCATTGTCGGACGCTTCTTCTATCAATTCGGTCTGACCGTGGCGATCGCGGTTTGCATCTCTCTGTTTGTTGCTTTTACCTTAACACCGATGCTCAGCGCTAAAATCCTCAAAAATGATGACCCAGGCTCCAATGGACATCATCACGTACCAAGATTCTTTATGCCAGTAGATCGTTTTTTGATCAAAATGGACCGCACCTACGCGCGATTTCTGGGGCTCGCGCTTCAGCATCGCCTGATCACGATTTCCTGCGGTATCGTGGTTTTGATTATCAGTGGAATCCTGTTGGGTTTTGTTCCTAAAGCCTTCTTTCCCAAAGAAGATCGTGGCGAAGTCAACATTGTTTACGAGATGCAAGAAGGCACTGCCATCCAAGCGGCCAAAACCAAAGCCAATGACTTGGCTGCTTTCCTCGGCAATTACCCCGGGGTAAAGCAAGTGGTCATGTTCTTGGGATCTGGCATTGAACGCAAGCCGAACATCGCGACTTTCGAACTAACTCTGGTCGCGAAGGACCAAAGGACCTTCAGTCAAGACGAATTGATCCTTCGCCTGCGCGAAGAGCTTAGCAAAAAAGTTCAGGCAAGTGAGCACTTGGAAGTCAATGCGGAAGGAGGCGGTGGGGGTAAGCCTCAACCCATTCAAGTCATTTTGCAGGGGAATGATTTTGAACAGCTGCGCCAGTTTACTGCTGAAATGAAAAATTACGTCGAGACGCAGGTTGAGGGTACAGCGGATGTGACGACCACAGAGCCTAAACTCTCTGACGAGATCCGCGTGGTCACCCAGCCATTGCAAGCCGCGGACCTGGGCCTATCAACGACGCAGATCGGTGTTGCCCTACGCAGCATGTTCGAGGGTATTAAGATTGGTGAAATTCTTGATCAAGGGCTACGTTACGATGTCCAAATGCAGGTCGATGAGAGCTTTCGCCAAAATCCACAGGACTTGTCTGGTTTGATGTTACCCAACAACCGCGGCGTGCCCGTGGACATAGCCAGCGTCTCCCATGTAGAAGTGGTCAAAGCTCCAGCAAAAATTGAGCGACGCGGTGGCCAGAAACAAATCATGATCCTTGCCAACTTCGTCGGTCAAGACGAAGGGGGCGCCGTAAGTCAGATTCGCGAGGAGCTGCAAAAGCGTATTCCCAAGGGCATGAGCTTTAGCTTCGACGGTAGCTCAAAACTTTTCCAAGACGCCGTCGCCGCGATCGTGACGGCGATGGTTCTTGCCATCTTATTGGTGTACATGGTTCTTTGCGCCCAATTTGAGTCTTTTCTGACTCCCTTTGTCATCATGATGTCTGTCCCCTTGGCTTTCTCAGGGGCCTTTCTTGGTCTCTTAGTCACACAAAAAACCATGTCGATTTACGCGATGATCGGTTTGATTATGTTAGTCGGTCTGGTCACTAAGAACGCCATCTTGCTCATAGATTTCACCTGGCAAGGTATGCGTGCCGGCAAAGGGGTGAATGAAGCCCTTTTGGAAGCGGGACCCATTCGCTTGCGACCTATCCTGATGACAACAGCAGCCATGATCTTCGGTATGTTACCCATTGCCATCGGGCACGGAACAGGCGGAGAAGCTCGCTCTCCCATGGCGATCTGCGTCATTGGTGGTCTAATCTCTTCTACCCTACTGACACTCGTCGTCATCCCTTGCATCTTCAGCGTTCTGCAAGGCGCCCTAGACAAGCGAAAAGGGTTTGGCGCCTGGCTGGGGCAGTTTGTTGCCCTTGCCAAGCAAGCAGCCGGCCGGTTTAAGAGGAGTCCCTAATAAGCGGATCTACCTGGCCGCCGGTCGCTTACAGGTGATTGAAAAAGGCTTCGGTCAGGTATGAGAAGCGTGATCGCCTATAGTCATAGCGCTTACAATGATCATCGCTACAACTATGGGCATTAATTTGGCACAATTTGGGAACTTCCTTAGTATTTTTAGAAGGATATGGGTTTATTTCAAACCTCATTCCAGGATTGGCCTCTTAACTCCGATACTCCTCGTGGGGCGTCACCTACGAGAGTCACCGCCGATTGCCCAAAGATAGAGGAGATTTCACCTTGAAACATCAATCATGGCTATTGCCCCTATTGCTTCTCTTTTTGAGTTTTGGATGTGACGACGATTCAGATTCCGCTGCTGGAGATTCCACCAAGGAAGGCACGAGCGCCGAGGACGATGCCGGCGCTTCCGAGACCGTTTTTTCATCAAAAACCCTCGATCCCGCAAACATACTCACTATAAGTGCTGGCGACACCCACAGCTGTGCCCTGCTCACGGATGGTGCCGTCTGTTGGGGAAGCAATGATGTCGGTGAGGGCACGATTCCCGCCCTGTCCAATCCCAAACAAATCGTTGCAGGTGGCGGACGCACATGTGCCCTAGATGATAAAGGGGTACAGTGCTGGGGCGATTACCTCAATCCCACAAGTGTCACCACTTATGACTTGACGAATCCGTCCTATGTCGTTGTTAGCAACGGGAGCTCCAACACCTGCGCCCTATCGGAGGAAGGTGTTACCTGCTGGGGCATGATCGATCACGCCACCAAAATCGATCCGGTTTTTACCAACCCCACCATTGTGACCTCCGGTATGGCTTTCAACTGCGTTCATGATGATAATGGCGTTAAATGCTGGGGAAAAACCATGCAAAAGGGAGAGATAAAGGTACCTGAATTTAGCGACGTAAAACTCATGGCCAGTGGCGCAACTCACAGTTGTGTGCTGGACGGCACCGAAATCAAATGCTGGGGGGCCTGGGCCGAGGGGCAGTTAGAAGCACCCGCTCTCACCAATGTCACCGAGCTGACCGCCGGCGCCGCCCACAGCTGTGCTTTGTCGGATGAAGGGGTCGCTTGCTGGGGAAGCAATGAAAATGGTCAGACCAAGGTTCCGCCGCTAGCAAACCCCAAGCACGTAAGCGCTGGAAAATTTCATACCTGTGCCATAGATGACAATGGGATTACCTGCTGGGGAAGAAATGACAAGAAACAAATCGAGGTTCCTTAGTGCCTGGCAAAAGGACGACTTTAACTTACCGTCACTGGGATCGCTTTTTTGATGTTATAGAGCGCTGTGACGCATACAAAACCGCGAGGCTGCGAAAGCACTCGGGGGGGCCTGCTCTGAAGACATCGAACTGGTCCTACCCTGTTGGGTAACTCCGTAACGACTAAAATAGCAGACCGAGGCGAAACAAAAACGTGATGAAGTCGGACTGTCCGAAATCATCGACAGCAGCAATAGAGTCAGTATAGTCTTGCGAGTTAGAATCCACGCCGGGGGCATTGATTCTGATTGTTGCCTGAAAAGGACGCAGACGAGAAATGTCAAACCCAAACCAAAAGCCGTCGTCACCCATGCCCCACATCCAACCAGCCTTGGCAACAGCGAGCGCCGCCTCAACGTCCATCGTGAATTCTTCTTCAGTCGGAGCGTAGATGTTGCTTACGTGCAGCTTCTCTCGACCCGCACCGAGCCCCAAGAATAGGGCGCCTTTGAATGGATGATAGGTTAAATTCATTTGATCGATCTCGATGGAAAAATTTGAGCATGGGCGTTTGTGAGTACCTCTGCTCCTCCCAAGATCCAAGATGAAGTAGTCGTTGACGCGGTATATAACCCCGTAGCCTGAGGTTGGTGCCAAGCCCAAACCAGCATAGACTCCTAACCCCGTCGATGCCAAACTCGACTTCGAAAGGGCAACCAGTATGAACAGTAGGACTAGTCTATTGAATTTTGCGTACGTGCACATCTTCTGCCTTTTGTT
Source organism: Oligoflexales bacterium (assembly GCA_044357055.1). GTDB lineage: Bacteria > Bdellovibrionota_B > Oligoflexia > Oligoflexales > JBIKVD01 > JBIKVD01. Next base: position 4,026 of record JBIKVD010000062.1, read on the forward strand.
TGTATTCCTTGCCTGCAGAGTCAAATTGACGATTCGTGAGATTCCATGCCTCAAAACCAATCAATCGCGGCGATTTCATCGATTCTACTTCCTTGGAGTACAGGCCAAGCCTAACGTCGCTGTCTCTTGAGCGAAATTAGGCTCTAGCGGGTACATGTACGTCAGCCCCATCCGGTCCTCGAGGCCTATGCCGACACTGCCGTTGCTGTAGCTCATAATCGAATCGGCATCTTCTTGCTGGTGAAGGAGCCCGAGGCAATGCAGGATTTCGTGACTCAGGACATGAGCGAAGAACTTCGGCTCCTTCAGTGTCCTCGGGGCGAGGACCACTGTGCACCCGGTAATCTGTGAACCCTCCGTCTCCCTTGCTGCGTAACCCGATGCCAAGCCTCGTGATTGTCCAACCTTGACCTTGATCGTCCGTGTCTGGGCGTATTCTTCGTCGTAGATCTCTTCATGATTAGCGTCGATTGAGTCGATTTGACCCGGCTTCAGGCGGATCTTTAGAAAGGACGTCTTGATACTCGCGTAATCAGCAAGGATCACGCGCCAGATTTCGGCACGCTGTTCGGAAGCAGGGAGATCCTTCAGCGACTCCAGCATGCCGTCGAGTTCGTCGACTTTGTCACCGAATCCGTCGTCAGCGTACATTTCCTCGTCCAGCTCAAGCCAGATGGTCGGTTCAGTGACCGAGACGTTCCACCGATGCAAAGGTAAGGGGCGGAATCCCACCGTGATCAGTAGGAGGACTGAGGCGTTGATGAGGTTTAGTCGTCGCATATTTACCATCCTGCCGTTAAACCGATGTAGACTCGGCCCGCGGCTTCTCCAGACGCGGACATGATGCCGTCGAACTCGGTGCTCAGTGCCAGCCAGGAAAGAAAACGCCATTCGTGTCCGACCAGGCCGTACATGGTGCCTTCAATGCCGAAGCCAAAGCCCGCGTAGTAACTCCCCTTCCACGCGCGGGTCCCAGCGTACACCGACGCGATATCGTTGAAGCCCAAATCGAAGCTCCCTATGGAGAGTCGAAAGTTGCTGGGTGCATAAGAGTCACCTAGGAAAAGGGAGCCGCTGAATGTGTTTGTTTCCGTCGCATTTGCCGCAGGTGAAGCTATCAGCAAAAGGGCCAGCAACGGCGCAATAGCGATCTTCAGAGCCTTCATAGGTCGACTCCGATCGCGCCCATACCAACATCCCCCCAGGCGTTGCTTATGATCGAGCTGCCTATACCCATCATATACTCGAGCGAAAGATGCACATGCTCGAATGGTTTGAACGCCACACGGAACGCAGGTCCGATCAAGTTGTCCTGGTCCTTCTCGATATCAGTCGGTTTGCCTTCGGTATCGAGATCGGTGTAGATGCCCTTCTCTCCGTGAAAGGCGCCGACGCCAAAACCGACTTCTAGACGCCCGAACCAGAATTCTCCCCAGTCCTGGGTGCGGAGCGCGTTCACCATGATACCGGACGTGTAGTAGACGTCGGTCCGCGCGCCGGCAAGCATGACAGATGCGGACCACTGGTCGTATGCAATGCCGAGTCCGAGGGCTGGTACTTGGCGACCCGAGGTTACCGTTGAGAATCCCGCGCCTACCCGCATTGCTGCCATTGCTCTCGTCGAGACGGCTTGAAAAACTAAAATCAATGCGAGCAGGATGAGTCGTTTCATGGAACCAGCTCTTTGTTAAGTTTGTCCAATCGCAATTCGGTTCGGGAGTTCTTGAAGAAACTTGATCATCTTAGCCCTCTGTTTAGCGCGATTCCATCGCCCAGAATCTCGTCGCAATAGCTACTCCGCCACGGCCTCAGCAAACGAAGGCAAGTCATCAAATTCAATTTCCGGAATTGTGTAGCTCGTTGCCGGGCCGAACTCGTAAAAGTCCTCTGCAGCCGCATCTGGCATGGACGGCATATCAACTAGATAGACCCCTTGTGTGTCTTGCTTAAAGCATTGACGCCAGATTTGTGGCCCTACGTTATCGTTTGCAGCGCCGCAGATACCGTTTAGCATTTGCGGGGTATAGCAGCCTGTTGGTTGCAAGGCGATGTCCTCTTTCAAGGCTTTGCGGATGCTCGCCTCTCGCACCGCACCAGCATAAGCACATCCTGCCAGTTGCCCTTCGGCATTCTGGTTCATTTCAAAAATGAAACCCCGCGCTGCCTCCCCATAGCCGCCGCCTGGATTCACCCAATAGGAGAGTTTGCCGGCATAGGTCGAAGGATTGATGGCAAAGGCCAGGTACTGGATAGCCGATAGATAGTCATTCGCATTTCCAGGAAAATCTCCATTGGCATTTGCACCAGAGTTGTAGTCAACAATGCCCTCACCGGTCAAAGGCTCATGGTCTTCCCAAATGGAGGCGTTGCGCACTTCGTAGCGCACAAGGCTGTCATCGACAGTTGTCCCTGATTTTGCATATTGTAAACTCGTAACGCGGTTGAAAATACGATTGCCTGCTTGATCATTGGCGCTCTGACCTTTTAGGGTCAAGATCCCATCATAGTTTACGTTGCCTTCCGCGGAGGGGGAATGAACCATGGTAATCTCATACGGCTCCTTGCGATCACCTCGATCAATTTCAAATTTGACATGACTCCGATAGACGGCACGATTTTCCGCAAGATTCTTCAGCCTTTTGATGGATGCGGCGCTAAAAATGAGGGTATTTGGTCCCTCGGCGATTTCTTCCGAAAAAGCTGCAAGCAAGTCTTGTGAATCACCTATCTGCGCGGGCAAGCCGCTCGCTATCGCGCTTTTCTTAGCCTGACACATCATTCCCTGAAACAATTCGAGGGCAGCTTTCACGCGATCCGTAACAGCTTTGGCATTGTTACGGGCCGTGCCGACCATGCAAGATTCCTGAGTCGTATCCGCCTGTGTCACTAAGGCTTGCAATGCCACCCGGGCAGCTGGAGTGTCTGCCGCCGTCGACAGCGCGTTGTTTACTTGCGCACCATTGCCCGTTCCCATGAGCTTGCCCGAAATAATGCCATAGTCGAAGCCAAAGCATAGGTCGCCATTGCCTGCCATCCCCGTGAGTAACTGGATCACTCTTGGGTTAAAACATTCTTCCGCTTCACCGGAGAGGCGCTCTCCCGCTTCTTTAAGCTGGTCGCGAGGATGCTCACCAGCACCGGGTTCTCCTGCGGGAGGGGGATTCGCTGGATCCGTCAAGTTCAATGCCTTTGCACCTAAGGCGACTTCGACCTGCAAGGTCCCGGGCGCCGCTTCACCTGGACTGGTATCAACAGATTGTGGCAACATCGTTACGGCCAGTCCTTCTGGATAAGCAGCCGCCAAGGCATTGGCAGAGATCGCGATCGCACCATTGGAAGCGGGATCCCCTTCCTCTTCCGTCGATTCATTTTCCGAATCTTCCGTCCCGTCCGCCTTGCCGGCTTCCGATGAGCCCGATTTCTGTACGCAAGCTGACAGGTTAAAACCTAGGGCCAATGCAAGACCCAGCACCGTCGTTTTCATAGGATCATTCCTTCCCGAAAAGAATAAACAACATTGGTTCACCCATCGGCGATATGGAAAGAAACGAAAGGACCGGTGAAGGCTAAGCTTGCCTAGTCACTTTTTTAAAGATGTCCGATGGTTACGGATGGAAAGTCGGGGGCTGACTTGACCGAGACGCTTGAAAGCGTATGTTGATCTATGGCATGCACATTTGTGATTTTTGGGAGAGCCTATGAAAAAGATTCTTTATTCCCATACACCCAGCCAAGGTCACTGGGTGGGTGACGGGTTCCCCGTGCGCACGGTCTTTTCCTATAATGATCTCGCCAGGCGCATATCCCCCTTTCTGCTTTTGGACTATGCTGGGCCCACCGAGTTCGCGACATCTGAGCATATTCGTGGTGTCGGTCCCCATCCTCATCGCGGCTTTGAAACCGTTTCCATCATCTACCAGGGTGAGGTCGAGCATCGGGACTCTGCGGGCGGTGGGGGAATCATCGGACCGGGTGATGTGCAATGGATGACAGCGGGATCAGGGCTGATTCATGAAGAAAAGCATAGTGCAAAATACGCAAAATCGGGCGGGCCTTTTGAGATGGTCCAGCTATGGGTAAATCTGCCCGCTAAACATAAAATGGTAGCACCGCGCTATCAAAGCTTGCTTGATGCGGATTTTCCCCGGGCCACCCTACCCGCGGGTGCTGGGTATTTGCGCGTGATTGCTGGTCAGTATCTGGATCATCAAGGGCCTGCTATGACCTATAGCCCCATATCGCTTTGGGATGTCGTCTTAAAGGAAGGGGGCTCTTGTCAATTGCAAGCGCCAGCGCAACAAACCCTGGCACTTTTTATTCTAAGCGGCGAGGTTGAGGTCTGCAAAGAAGAGACTTTCGGAGCTTGCACGCTAGTCATCCTCGATCCTGACGATCCTGAGTTCACTCTGCACGCGTCCAAGTCGACAAAAATCTTGGTGCTTTCCGGCCAGGCTTTTGCAGAGCCCATTGTTGGGTACGGCCCTTTCGTGATGAATACTGCCGAAGAGATTAAACAAGCCATCTCAGACTATCAGTCCGGAAAAATGGGAGCCCTAAGGGTAGAGAGTTAGAAAAATGTCCTCAGATGCCGCTTACCGACCTGAAACCGGGACACCCCTAGACCCGTTGGCGCACACCCTCAGCTAAATGAGTAAAACCAAAATTCGTCATGCGTGGGAGGAATTGATACTCCTCCTGGGTGAATAGCAGCTCCTTCGCCAAAGCCAGAAAGAGTTTGAGCCCTCTGATATGGGTTTCATCGAACTTATATTCGATGCGCTGCCAATAATCACGCAAATCAATGGTCCCCGTTCTAAGTCCTTGCGCGGATAGAAACTCTAAATACGAACCTGGATCCACCGTCATTTTGCGACTCGCTTTTTGGCAGGAATCTTCGACGGCTTTAAGGATGGATTCGGGCAGGGGACGTCGACTTTGCCAAACCGCAAAAACAAAGGGAAGGCCAGTCACTTCTCGCCACAGTTTCGCGAGGTCCACGGTTCGGTAGAAGGAGGACTTCTTTTCCAGGGCTTCATCACCTATCAGCAAGCTCATTGAGCTATCAAAAACGGAATTGCAGCCAGCCATAGAAGCGCCAAGCTTCATGCACTCTAAATATTTCTTTTTCCCGAACAGAAAATAAAAAAAGATGCGACTCAAGGCGTTGCTGGTCTCGCTGGCTTTGCTCAACAAAACTGGCACAGCTTTTGATTCATCACAGCGAAAATCCCGGGCCATAGAACACACATAACGCGCAGCATCTCGGGCATTGTCGGGATGTTTTTTCATCGCCGCGAGAAAAACTTCGCGTAAGCCATCGATTCTGCCTTCAATGTAGGACTTAATCGGCAAATGCTCTGCAGCTAATCCCCAGTAGACACTGTGAACAGCACGAGATGCGGCAACCCCATAGGGGATCGCGGGAAAATTTCCAGGGGATTTGAGCAGGCAGATGCTGGAGCAAGGGGCTAAGTCAACCAGCCCCTCATTTAGCCAGCGATTGATTTGGACCGGGTGGCCATCCAACAAAGTAGCCCCATTGCCCAGTTGCGCCGCCAGCTCATGGTATACCGGATAGAGATTCCAGTACTTGATGCGTCCGATGCGGATCTGGTCTTGATTCATGGGATTCCTATGGACTGTGCCCTGAGGCGCCCGATATTATGACTAGGCCTTAGCTCTGTCAACTTGCTAGCAAAAGGTCCATTACCACAGAGATATAGATCGCGCGAAACCAGCTGAAACTACGATTTTATTAAGCCGTGAGCAAAGATTAGACGATATTCTCTTCAGACCGGATACCCCCCCCGATTTCCGCAACTATGGTCTCCAAACCTGTCCTGCTCCTTAGCTCTTTAAAGATGAAAAAGCCAATCGGGCAGCGCCGATGGTCTGGTCAATGTCGTGATCCGTGTGGGCGAAACTGACAAAACCAGCTTCAAACATCGACGGCGCAAAGCCATAGCCAAATTCCTGCATGGCCCAAAAAAAGCGGTTGAATAGGTCCTTGGATAAGCTCGCTACTGAATGAAAGGACTCAATGCTTTGGTTTACCAAGAAAAATCCAAACATGCCGCCTTTGCATTGGTAGCTAAAGGGGATTTGAACTTGAGCAGCTGCCTGTTGCAGCCCCTGCACTAATTTCAAAGTTCGCTTTTCAAGCTGACCGTAGTCCTTAGACTGCAGAATTTGCAGAGTCTTTAGCCCCACGGCCACAGCTAGCGGATTCCCAGAAAGTGTTCCGGCCTGATAAACGGGTCCGAGAGGGGCCAGACGATCCATAATTTTTGCTTTGCCACCAAAGGCTGCCAGCGGCATGCCCCCGCCAATGACCTTGCCAAAAGTACTTAAGTCAGGATCGATGCCGTAGGCCCTTTGCGCCCCTCCCCAGGCGACGCGAAAACCAGTCATCACTTCGTCAAACACCAACAAAGCACCCGCCTCGCGGGTGACTTCGGCCACCTGCTGCAAAAACCCGGGCAGTGGGGAAATCATCCCAGCGTTGCCCATGATTGGCTCCAAAATAACCGCCGCTATCTGCTGCTTATGTTTGGCCAATACATCTTTGAGCGCCACAAGGTCATTGAACTCAACGGTCAGGGTATGCTGAGCTAAGTCTTTCGGTACGCCCGGACTATCAGGCAAACCAAGGGTTAAAACCCCAGAGCCCGCTTTGACGAGAAAAGAATCCGCGTGGCCATGATAACAACCAACGAACTTAACGATTTTGTCGCGCCCTGTATAGCCTCTGGCAAGGCGCACGGCCGACATGCACGCTTCGGTCCCGCTAGAGACGAAGCGGATCTTTTCCATACTGGGCACTGCCGCGCGAATGGCCTCGGCAAGCAACGTTTCGTTGGCACAGGGCGCTCCGAAGGACAAACCTTTTTGACTGACCTCCTGCAGCACTTGGAGTACGCCATCGTCCGCGTGACCTAAAATGGCAGCGCCCCAACTCCCGACATAATCAACATAGCGGTTACCGTCCACATCCCAAACGTAGGCTCCTTTTGCTCGCTCTATAAACGGCGGTTCGCCGCCCACACTCTTAAAGGCCCGAACGGGGCTATTAACGCCTCCGACGAGAACCTCTTGTGCCTGGCTAAACAACTGTTGGGATTTTTTGTGGTTCATGTGGCCCTCTCTCATTTGTCTTTATTCATTCCATAAATCCAACTCAGTCATACCTGCTCACGGCCGAAAATCCTGGCAAGATATCGATTCACGCTCCGTCACCAGCCAATGCACCGATTGATCGTGAACTTCAGAGATCAAAACCGGCAAGACTTCCGTCGAGAAGCAAATACCTAGGCGGATGAGGTCATGAGCTTGGGGGCTCGCAAGAAACTTGTCATAAAACCCCCCTCCATAACCAATTCTTGATCCCTTAATGTTAAAGCCTAGTCCGGGCACTAGGATCATCCCCGCACCCGCCTCAAAGCGTGGCGAGGAAAGGCTCGGCTCCATCACTCCAAAGCGACTTACGTCCATCTTGGCTCCTTGCTGCCAAAGATGGAAAGATATCCTATCACCATCCACCCTGGGAAAATAGATTCTGGATTCCTCGCTTTGCTTCCGCAAAAAACTTAATAGGTCCGGTTCACCACGAAAAGGCCAGAAGGCCAGAATATTTTCTTTTTGCCGCGGAAACTTTTGCAAAAGGTGCGCAACATGTTGAATCATTTGCGCACATGCGACGGGGTATTCAGGGGTACTCAAGAAGGCGGCGCGGCGCGCTAGGGCCTCTTTTCTAATGCGAGGCTTTGCAAATGACAATGGCATAGGCTGAAGTCCATCCCCCTAATTCTGTGCTGTCCCATTCGCAAATGGAACTAAGCTTAAATCTGGGTACGCAAGTGAGTCGGGCTGATCATTGACGATTGGAAGCATTGCATATACTTCTGAGTTTTGCAAAGCTTGGCACGCATGTGCGCCACGACTTCGGAGTCAGCCGTGAGTCGTTGCATGAGATCGTGATGCACGGGTTCAATGGCCTGCAAACGGTGCAAGGCACGGGCATAAAGTGTCGAAGTGGCTTTTGCGCTGTCGAGCTTGTGCATCAGGTCTAAAAAGGCATCCACTTTTTTCAGATAGCTATCTAGGGTTGATAGATCTTCCGCCTCACCCGTCAAAGAGCAGAAGGAGGCATTGAGAGTGCTAAGCACCTCTAGGTAGGACTTTTCGATTCCATCAAAGGTGTTCATTCAGCCCTTTCGCTCGCCCATACCTACTGGTTACCCCCGCCCCCCGAGGGACGAGTTCCTGTCATAGCTGACATTTGCTCGGCCTGCTGATTCATTTTCTGAATCCGCTGCTCCGCCGACTCAAACTGCCGGCGAAGCTGTTGCTCCTTGTCGGCCAAAGCTTCGGTTTTTTGCGCAATATGCCTATCTTGATCCAAAATCTGTCGGTCCAAAGTTTTGATGCGACTTCCGACCGCTCCCTGTTCGGAATTTCTGAGATCACGCACGACATCCGATAGTCGCCCAGCGAGACCTTTTTTCCCACTTAGCTCGTCCATCACGAACAATCCGGCAACTCCATCAAAATCCGCACGTAGCGCATTCTCCAGTTTGTTTTCATCAACCATCAGTTCGCCCGATTTCGCATTCGTCGTGATGCCCACTTGCGCTAGGGTCTGCACTTCCCCGGTCACCGCAGAGAACTGAGAACTTAAAACGGACTGTAAGCGCCGGACAATATCGCGCCCTATCCGTGGCGACGCTGCGCTACCTGATTGAGCTCCACTGGCAGGAGCTGTCTGCGAAGCTCCCCCGTTCGCCGATTCCTCGGCGCTAACCTGCCCCGAGGACAGCTGAACGATTTTGTTGTATTGTTCTGCAAAGCCTTTGATACTTAACTTGGTCTTATCAATGTCTGTATCCACCTTAAAACCAACGGTGCTACCCTCAGACCCTTTTTTAATATCGATTTTCAAGCCCGACAACAAATCATCAATTTGATTGCTATCACGCTCGATCGAGACTCCTTCAAAACTTGCTTTCAAATTGCTCGCGGGACGAACCTGGTCAAACTCCAATTCACTTGTATCTCCATCAACAAGAAAATTCTGGATTTCGCCGGTTTTTTCACTGCGCAAAATTAACTTGAAGGCGTCCCCATCCGAGGCAGTGCGCAAAACTGTAGCTTGTACCCCACTGGCGCCATCGTTAATAACTTTTGCCACGTCATTCAACGTCGAGCCTGGTTCGACGGTGATTTCCTGCATTTTCCCATCGACACCTTCGATGGCCATGTACCCAAAGCCAACCGCCGTCTTATCAGCATCAGGAAATCCTTGAGATAGATTCACCGCCGAACGCGCCATCGTTTCGATATCTAGTTCAAAATCACCGAGCGCCGCAGGCCCCGTTAGGGTTGCGGTCGCAATATCTGGATTGCTGGAACTCACTTGCAGCTGGCGAAATTCGGATGGCAAATTCATTTGCTGGGCAGCTTGGCCAAGAGATCCAAGCAGGCTATCTAGCCTCTTGACGCTGTCGCTCTCACCTTCTAGCATTGAGCGCCGCTGTTTTTTCGTCTCAACAGCTTGCTGAGCTGGTTCTAGAGTCTTCTGGGTCCATACTTCTTGTGGCGACGTGGGACTGTTCGTACCTTGAATGCGCATACCAATACCTCTCTGATATGACATTCATATCGGAGGAATCGGGGAAAAGTTGAAGAGATATTTGCTTGGAAAAATTAACAGGGAAAAATTGGAAGAAGGGGAGGTTTATACGCAAATTCAAGGCTACTGAGCGGTGACCTGAATCGGCGCAGAGTATTCCCATTGTCCGGAAATTTCGGAAAAACCACCCAAGCGCACCTGATAGGAACCAGGAGTTACGCCATTGACCTGCACGCTTGTTCCAGAAGTTGAGAACAAGAAATCGGGACGCGCAAAAGACCCAGAGGCGCTAAATTCTACTCGGTAGAAGGCCACGCGAGTATGGGGAGCTGTCCAAGAAATCATCCCGCCGGTTCCCGCTAGCGTTCCACCCGCAGCTGGCTGACCGATGACTAAATTAAGGCGCTCGGGAGCCAGAACATTAAAGGTCTTAACCTCAGAAACGGTCCCATCCGCAGCCTTGATTTGCCAGTACCAAGCACCAGGATGAGGATTCAGGAATTCATAGCTTGTTTGGCCAGAAACATCAACGATGCGAGCTGCAGGCGTCATCGACTGAGATCGCGAGAAAACCAAAGACTGAGCGGAACCTTCCCATTGGAACACAGCCGCTTGGCTAGCTTCATCGTAAGCCCGGCTCTGACCTTCCACTGGAGCGATCACCGTGACAGAACCACTTACAGCTGCTGGTGCCGCCGCATCTGTTGCTACAGCTGCATCCGTGCCTGTTGCCGTTGCTGTTGCATCTGTCGTTGCGGCATCCGTTGTTGCTGTTGGGTCAGTTGCAGTAGCTCCCATCTCATCCGTAGCAGCCTCTTCTCCTGCCGTCTCGCCATCTTCGACAAGACCAAGATCATCCTCTTCCGTCATCAGGCCGTCTTCTTCAGAAGTACTGACGTCATCAGAAGGCATCAGGAAAACGAAGGCTAAAATGATGACAGCTACCACGCCGCCTATAATCATATAAAGCCGCTTGCGATCGTTGACAAAACCGCCTTCCTTGAAAATCTGAGAGACTGCATTGGTATTGGTACCAAAGTTGCTAGTGAACTCTCCTTTCAAGTCCGCCGTAAACGGATTCGTCGTGGGGGCCTCCTGGCCAAATTGCTCATCTGCCCCGTGCATAGTGTTCTTTGCTTGATTCATCGTTAGTGTCTCCTGACGCGTCCGGTATGCCACGCTAGATGCGTCTGCCTATTGTGATGACTTCTCCAGTGCTATCGGACCGAAGAATCATTACTTTAGCGAACACGAAAAACTTGGGTGACTTTACTCATTATAGTACGCCATAAATCACCGTAGCAAGGTGCGGGGGCAACTTTCTCGAATTTTACAGTTTCATCTGTTATCTATTTTGACAAAATCCGTCGGTTTTAACCGTGATGTTCACTCATTGTGAACAAGTCCTTTGGCAGGACCATTTCGTAATCGCAAATCAAGATATTCAAATGCTCATAGCTAGCAAACATCTCTGGCT
>JBIKVD010000063.1:0-15116 GCA_044357055.1 Oligoflexales bacterium
ATGAATCCATCAAAACAGCAACAATAAGGGGGGGGGGCAGTTTCAACCTTACGCAGAATTCTGTTGGTTTGTGGCATAGGGAGCCGTTACCTTTAGTTTCTCATGGGCCTTCGTAAATTCGGGATTTAACTGGAGACACTGCTCCAAGGTCACATGGGCTTCTGCCAAAGCCTCCGGCGCCTTTAGGTTTATCAAAGCTATCGCCTTGTTATAAAGTATACGATATAGCTCCTTTGATCCTTTGGCAAAGAACAGAGCGCGATCATACTCCTTGATCGCTGCCTTAAAATCTTCACTTTTCGAATGCATGACCCCGTTGTTGTTGTAGAAACGAATCAGTTCAATGGATGTGGAAAGTTCCTTGGAAAATTCCTTCGCTTCCTGTTCAAAGCCAGCGTCCTGTAGCCGCTCGAAAAAGCCAAATTTCATATCCGGATTTTCCGGAGTCAACTTAATGATCTCTTTGTACTTAGCGATGGACGCCGTAGGATCTTTGCCTTGCAAATAGAGCTCCGCCAGTTGCTCTAAACGAGAAATAGCGGCTGGCGCAAGCTGATTCGCTTTCTCAAGTAAATCCTTCGCCACTTTCAAGTTTCCTAAGCGAAGATTAAGGCGCCCAATCGCATTGAGAAACCGCAGGTTATTGGGACTTTCCATTCTCAACTTTTCAAAGGCCTGAAGAGCCATTTCATACTCTAGACACTCTTCAAAAGTATTGCCGGCCATTTCAAGCCCTTTACCCCCAAGAGTGGCAAGCTTAGACTCTGCAATCATGACAGCATCAGGAAATTGCTTCTTGTCGAGCAGGGGTCTTAGTACGGATGACTCAATTCTGTCCAGAGCCTTGGCTTGATCACGTGCCATCACACACTTCACCATGGTATTCATGACATTGGCCCATTTAAACGGCTTCTTAATTTCACCTATTTGTCCGAGTTCCTGGATCAAGGCGTAGTGCTGGGCATTGAGCTGCATATTCGTAGATATCACAAATATGGTCTTGCGCTTCTCTAGGTCTGCCGATGCCCGCCACTTCTGAATGAGCGCCGCGCCGGGCAGGCCCTCCAATTCTAATTCGACAATCGCCATATCAAAGCGTTGCTGATTAAACGCATACATCGCTGATTGCCAATCTGGACAGGTTGTGACATTGATAGCCTCCGCACCTAACATATTCTTAATAGATGTAAGATCGGATGGATCATCATCTACGACTAATAGTTTTGTGGGGAGATTCTTATTTTGTGACATGATCACTATCTCGCAATAGCTTCTGTTTGTTTACCAATAAATGCCAGATCCGGCGCACTAAGCCTGCCAATCAACATAGACATTTGTGCTTCGCCAGAAGTCCAAACAATCATGTTTAGCTCATCAGTGGTAAAAGTTTTGTACTTGAAACCATCCAAATCGCCTTCGACAGCCTTTGGCAGCGCTTTGCCCGATCCTGGATATGTAAAAAGAAACAAACTATCGAAATAGTCTCCGTCACGCCGCGCAAGCTGGATCACGGAAGCTTTTGCCACCTCATAATCTATGACCGAAGCTCCGATCGTTGACCATCCTTCGGGAAGGTCCTGAAAAACGACAGGACTGAAATTGAGGCCGCGGTAGGAGCTTAAATAGCCAAGCACTTCTTTAAAATGGCTTGTGGGATAGTCGAGGCGCGACTCCTGATCTTGTTCCATAGCGAGTGCTTCAAAGTGGAGGTACTCTATGGCATTGAATTCCTCCTCGGTCATCGGTACCAGGTAGCTGTAACCAAAATAGAGCAAGGAGATCATTAGCAATAGAAAAATACCATGGTTTCTCAGTCGTTTCAGGCTGACAATCCGTTCAAAGTTGCTAATATCAGCTGTTTCCGCATTCGCTGCGATGGCTTGATCTTCCACAAAGGTCCGTAGCTTCAACTGATTCCTCGGCGAAAGCATCTGCGCTTGAAACTCGAGCTGCATGCGCCCACGATTATGACGATATTTCTCGAGGATATCCTTGCCACTCTTGCCTAGTTTGGCTGAGAAACTCTGACGTTCCTCTTCGGTGACATCGTCATCTAAAAATCTGTGCATGTCAGCAAAGACAAAGTTATCTGTGATTTCTTCCGACTTGTTCTTCGTCATGAAAACCCTCATTTAAAGGCCGCGCGATTGCTTCGTATCGAACCATTTTTTCTGGCCTGTAGCACCCCCGATGGGCCACAGGTAAATTAGGTCATATTCAATTCCACTAGCCCCCTTCGTGCCAAAGCCAGGTCGTCTAGGCATTTATCATCCCAAGAAAAAGCTTCTTTAACATCATTGATGGTCAGTCCAAGGATATCGACAGCTGCGAACATGGCTCTCGCCTTGAGCGGCCAGCCCTGCATGCAGCGGCTGATAACGGATTCATCCGCCTTCCAGGGGACCGACTTCATTTGCTGGATTCTGGACCAGCTATGGGACAAGAGGCGCGCGAGCCCGCCATTTCCGGATTTTAATTGATCTAATTCCGAAGTGACTTCGATGTAAGACCATTCCGTAAGTTTCATGGCACCCTCAGCATTAAGGGTCAATGCATAAGCAAATCGATAGATTTGATCGGCCATCGGCACAAGTTCATTCATGTAATATTGAGACAAATCCTCCGAATACCGAACCGCCTCCATCCTAATTGCCATGCCTTGCCCTTTCTATGTCGCATTGAGAATAGACGTTTGATCTTGACGAACTTTGGCCGCAGCTCAGTTCCCGCTTTTTGACTGACCATGGCGCAAAATCAGGAACTCACTATCACCGCGACTTACTTTCACTGCCAAATATCAGCCCAATACCAAGACTAGATCTTTTTTCAATTGCTGTTAAAGTGATTATAGTGCGTAATCGATTTCCCTGAAACATTTTGATGTTGAATTTTTTATGAGCGTTGATCAAGCTTGGCTCGTTGTTATTCCTGCAAGGTTGGGCTCTACACGCTTACCAAACAAGCCTTTACAGCTTATTGCGGGCATACCCATGATCGCGCGTGTTTATCAACGCATAGCCTCCCTTACAGCGCCAAGAACTCAGATCTTAGTTGCCACGGACGCCCAGGAAATCGCTGATATTTGTGGACAACTTTCTATTCCTTGTGAAATGACCAGGTCGACCCATACCACCGGAACCGAACGCTGTGGTGAGGTCGCGCTTCGACATTCGTGCCGCTTTATTTTGAACGTGCAAGGCGATGAACCCTTTATTCATGTCAATGACCTAAAGAACCTCATGGCGGCCTTAGAAGCGGAAGCCTCCCTTGATATCGCCACTTTGGCATATAAAAGCCAATCAAAAGAGGATTTCCAGAATCCAAATGTTGTCAAATGTGTGGTCTCAGGTTCTGAACAGGCCCTCTATTTCTCCCGCTCGCCCATCCCCTACTATCGAGACCCTACACAGGCTTTTTCGTTTTTGCAGCATCAAGGTGTCTATGCTTTTCGTCGTTCTAGTCTGATGAGGTTTTTGGAGTTGGCCAGATCTCCTTTGGAGGAGTGCGAAAGTTTAGAGCAGCTGCGCGCCCTGCAGGCAGGCATGAATATAAAGATCGTTTACGCGAAGGAAAAAAGCTTTGGCATCGACACCGCAGAAGATTTGGAAAATGCTCGCGCCATGTTATCTCCTCCTGTCTCTAAGCGGTCTTAGCGAGAGAGCGGAAGGATTGCCCATCGGTTTTGGGCGGAATCAGGGTGATCGGGAATACCAAGAAAACGTTGACCAAGGGAAATATCTCTACGGAGATGCCCTGGCCCCCAGTGAGGCGCAATTCTTTGCAAAAGTCCATGACGCTTACGCTCCGCTGATGACTCAGTGGCTGGGCCTAGGTCGAACGAGCCCCTCACTCATCATTACTTCTGCCACGACGGCTCACGCATCCTTTGCCAATTTCATCACCGACGCGATTGAGCTGCAAACAATGGGGCGAGGAGATAGAGATCTTCTTTTACATGAAATGACTCACTACTGGATGTATGAGCACTTTCATAATTTCCTGGGTCCCGCTGGATCCCTTATCTATCTACCTTGGCTGCCAGCCTGGTGGATTGAAGGCATGGCAGAAGTCCTCAGTGTTTCCAATCGCAGTGACCAAGCCGCCGCCATTGAAAGACTCATGGCACGCAACCAAGCCTGGCCGACTTTTGATCGCTTGCACAGCCTCTATCATGAAAAAATTGCTTTTGAGGGCTATGCAATTTCGGGCAACTTCGTCAGGTACATTTTGAAAAAGATGGACACGAAGAGCCTGGGCCCACTCCTAGTTGACCTTAGGAACCGGGTTGAACCCTGGTGGTGGCCGTGGACAATTGTACCGGGCATCGGCAAATTGCCGCTAGATTCCGTATTACTTGATCGCCTGGGCAAAACCTCTGAGCAGCTCTATGAAGAATACAAAAAGGAAGCATCCGAACATTGGAGCAGGGTTGCTGGATTTTCTCCAACCATCTCCCGACCAAAAGGCGTTTTTAAGAATAGCCATTCGGGCAGTGGCAGTTTTTTTGGCATCTATGAGCGGGATGGACAACTCTTCACCACAATGAAGTCGACAAAATTTGATGCTTTCTTCGAAAGACCTTTAGATTTTTGGAATGAAGAAGGCAAAAGAGTTCCTCTATCAGATCCTCAAGCGCGAACGGCGAGGGAAAAGGCTGGTCGACCATTTCCCAAGACCATTCAGTCAAGACTGAGAAGTCTCAGCGGCGACATGCAAGTTTATACCAGTTTTGATGTGCAAGTGTTCACCGGGGCTCGTACCCCGCGCTTAGAATTTTATACTGGAACCAAACGGATGGCACAGTATTCCCATGCAGAAGCCGGTTCCATCGCGGGGATTATACAAACGAAAGAGCGCGTTACCTGGTTGGAACACAACCCGGACATTTCTCGCCTCTGCTTTCTAGAAAAAAGCGATATTCGCCAAGGGAAGGTAGATGCGACTTGCCCCATTCGTGCGCAGATGCCCCACTCCTTGAGATTCCTGGAAGCGAAAGATTATGCTGAGCACGACCAACTCCTCATAGCGCAAGATCTTCAGTCGATAAAAGCCGACTGGTTTAGAATTTTGCAGGTAGATCTTAGGACGATGAATTCGCGTCTTCTGTGGGAGGGAAACGCCCGGCCGTTGAGCGCAACTAGGTCGGACAAACATCTGCTTTTGCTTTTAGCTGAACAAAATCGTCAAGCTTTGCATGCCTTCAATCAAGGCGGGCAATGCGACTGGACTTTGCCGCTCATTGACTTCACGCTGCAAACCTGGGCCGGACCTGGAGAATCGATCTATCTCGGCTCCTACCACTCTGGCCATCATCGCATCACCCAAATAGATCTAAGTTTGGTCGACACGAATGCCTGTTATATTCCAGCAGGTTCCCTCTCACCTTTGTTAGCGGCCATGGGAACTCGAGAGTCTCAGCCCTCTTCTTTTGCCGATCTCAGCCTGGCGATGGCTCAATCAGATCTGTGGGCCGATAACAGAAACATTCTTGATCAGCGCAGCTATGATAGCGCGCAAAAGGAATTTGCGAAATTACCCATGCCCATGGCGTCCGTTGGAACTGAAAGTGGCGAGTCCCCATCCCAAGAGGCTGCTTGGAGAGCTCGTCCCATCTTCCTTTTCCCGTGGATTGGTGCCGAGGATGTCTATGGCACTCAATTAGGGCTGGTTTCCGTTCCCTTAATGGATCACCTGCAAAACGAGACACTACGTCTTTCTATGCTTTATGGTGTGGAGAGTCAGTTCCCCTCGACCGATCTCATGCTGATATCGAATCGCTTCTTCCCCACGCTTACTTTATCCGCTTTTCGCCAACAAAGTTATAATGGCTCGTTCCGCGGCAACCTTCTTTACTACGATGAAAAGGGCGTTCGGTATGCAGCTGATCTGCCGCTGTTTTTTCCCTCTCATCGTCACACCTTCAGCCTTTTTGGTAAAGCCTCGCATCTGACGCCCTATTTGGGACCAAGCCAGGTCCGCAAAGGCAGGCTTAACGAGATGGGTTTGAACTGGTCTTGGCGCACACGTTTGGGACCGATAAATACTGGTACATCATTGCAAGGTTTGATAGCGCCTGAGGCCGTCAATGAGGAATTTGATTACAATCGTTTGGGTGGCACTCTTGATTTGGGCCTACCCTTAGGTTTTTGGTCCTCATCACTCCAGCTTGGCCTGGAGGGCGGGCGCACCCGGGGAAAAGCTCGCCGCTTTCTGATGGAAGTCTATCGACCGCTAAAAACCTTTGTTCCTGGTAGCGGGGGCGGCTACAATCAGAACAATTTCCGCCTAGCTGGCGATGGCAGCATGTTTGGCGCCCAATTTGGCGATTCCTTTGCTAGAGCTAAGACTTCCTACACCATGCCAGTGATTAAGGATTTGGATAAGCAAGTGTGGATTCTCTATATGGAACGTTTGGATTTCACCGCTTTTTACAACTATGGTGGAGCTTGGTTTGGCGATAACCCAGATGTCAGCAAACTTATCTCTGCCCACGGGTATAATTTAGATTTACAACTCGAAAATAAAGGTGTTCGCATAAATCTAGGTAGTGGTATCGGCCAGGTCTTCGGACATTCCTGGGATATTTACCTTACTGCCGGATTCGATGCCTTATTTTGATTAGCCTTAGGGCTATGTGATCTATGTTTTATATAGCTCTGTACCTAGTCAGGTTCAAGAAAAGGAACGATGAAAATGACACTTTCGCTAAAATTCTGCACACGTCTTATCCTTAAATTGTCCCTCCGCGGGCTGGCAATCCCTCTTCTCAGTCTCACAGTAATGACTTGCTCCCCTCAACGGACTGCGCCAAATGAAACCAAGATTTTTTCGGAATTGACAGCCTTTGATGCTCAGTTTTACAAACGAACCTATCGTAGCATTGCCCTGACCTTTGATGACGGCCCCCACCCGGTGCATACCCTATCTGTCCTCAAGGTCCTCCGAGACTACAATCTCTCTGCTGCCGAGTCCCAGCGCGCCCGCGCAACTTTTTTTGTCACCGGTACTCAAGCCCAAGCCCATCCGGATTTGCTCCAGCGCATCGTTGCTGAAGGCCACCTACTCGCTTCCCACGGTTACTACCATGACAATATGACGAAGAAAACAGATGCTCAGTTGTTATCGCAAGTTTTAGATGTTGATAGTCTGATCCGCCCCGTTAAGGCAAAAGCCGACCTTACGATGCCCGGGAAGCAAAATCTGTACTTTTTTCGAGCGCCCTACGGCGCATGGGGGACGTGTTTGGCAAAACAGCTGAATGAGAATCCTGAAACCGCTCGCTACATCGGTCCGATATTTTGGCACGTTGGAGGAGCGCTTGAAAAGGATAGCCAAGGAAACCTTGTGAACGCCGCGGATTGGTCTTGTGCGGCGCAAGGATTATCCGTGAATCAATGCATCAGCGCCTATCGCGAAGGCATTCGTCGACGTGAAGGAGGGATTGTCCTTATGCACGATGTTCAAGCCCTGGCTGCCGCAATTACCGCAAATCTTCTTACAGAATTGGGAGATGAGTTTAAATTCATCGGCTTAGACGAGATCAAAAACGTGGAAGAGTTTAGTGACCTGCCATTTGACGGAGCGGGAGACTCCTGTAAGAAACCTGTGACTCCAGGATCATTGAATCCTTGCCAGAGCACCTGGAATCCCAATTTGCACACCTGCCTTAACGCGGCCAAGACCTCTTACTGTGATCCTAAGAAAGGGGATGTTTGCGCCCAATCGGCCTGCTATCAGCACGTCGAGGTCCCGTGCCCAAGAGGCTGCTCTCCTCAAAGTTTTGGCACAAGCGACCTCTGCTTACAGTGAAAGCCTTCTCATCGAGTGGGCGTTAAGAAGGATTTTTACAAACTTTGGCAACAGCATCGTGAGCATGCAGACTCTCAAAATGATGAGCTTCGATCGAATAACCCGCAAGCGATAGATCTGAATCCAGGCTCTGCTTCATTTTTCGCGCCGCATCTTCAGCAAACATCAGATTAGTACCATTCAAGCGAGCAAACTCCTGCTCATCTTCTCTTTTAACGGCTGCCTGCACAGGCGTCTGTAAAGCCTCTTCAATGCGATCGATCAGCTTCGATAATGCGATCTCGCTACTGGGATCCTTCGGAAATACCGAAATCTTGGCCGTACTGCGCTGGCCATGTGGCGTAGCCAGAATTGAACTACCCAACCCAAGCCAATGAACGACCTCGTGCCTAGGAATCACATCCACTTCAGAAAAATCCGCCGAAAATTTATCTTGAATCAACTGGCGTGCCAAGGCTGCGGAACAAGGGCAAGTACTGGAATAGTCAACTTCAAAAGAAACACGTGACGAGCGCTGGCCTTCTTCAATGCCTGCATGGATCACAAAGGGGTAGGCTCGCCAGCCGTAGTTCGCACTAATGAGAGCTTTGCGACGCAAAGGTAATTGAAACTTCAGCGTTACATAAGCTGCGTCTGACATATCTTGGTGGGAAGCAACAAATCGATCCAACAGTTCCTGCATCTCCTTGAGGGACACGGAAGGCATAGCAGCAAATTCCTCTAGAAGCAGGAACAAGCGTGACATATGGATGCCCTTAGAGCGTGGATCAGCAATGTTTACGAATACATGAGCCAGAGCAAGAACGGGAATCTTCATGTCGCCACTCCGAATACAAATCGGAATTTGGATATTAGACATCCCCACTTCGTCTAAGGGTGCTACAAGGTCATCTAAGCGAGACTGAGCAATATCGGGCATGTTTCGCGTTGAGGGCTTCATCAAGACTCCTTCAAAACGCTCAAAACGTTCTTAACGCCAATTCTCTTCAAAGTCCAGAGCTGCTACTCCGCCTGACAACCAGTCCAAGCGAAAGAGGGAAGAATCTTTAGCAATTTAGTCAAAATTTGCAATGTCAATCTGGACGTGTGCGGAATCAAAAAGTCATCGCACCAAACCCCCTCGCCCCACGGTGACGTTTCTATAAAAATTTCATAATGTTACAATGGGAGGGAGCCACCCCCTGAGAGGCACAAGTCCAGGGGTCCCCTAAAACCTTTCAGGCATTGGAACCTCACTTTGCGATCATTTTGGCGCTGTGCGATGAGAAGTTTTATTTACGTGACCACGATGCTTGGCATTATCAGTGCTTTTCTCTTAGCTCCACATCGGTCTGCTTTTGGCCAGTTGCTAGGGAAGGGAGCCAACCCCGAGCGCCTGGATCAAGATCAAGTCAACGTGCTTCTAGAAGTGTCAGATAGCCTTCACAAAGTCTATTCCTTCGCACAACGCGCTCTCGTTTTTGTCAGTGTTACCCGTATCAGCAATCAACATGAGATGGGCGTCATTGATCCCTATTTGGGTCCCTATCGTTCCACGACACCACCAACGGCAGCGGTTCGCTCCGGGGTAGGTTCGGGCTATATTACGAATCTATCCAAAGGTTTTGTGGTAACCAATCACCATGTTATCGAAGGCGCCAAGGAAATCTTTGTCAAACTAGCTGATGGTTCCGTCTATCCCGGCGAGGTCATCGGGACAGATGCGAGCAGTGATATTGCTGTCATTAAAATACACGAATCCTTGAAACAAAAAAAAGGACTGGGTGAACTCTCCTTTGCTGACTCCGATGAGGTGAAGGTAGGGCAGCTCGCTCTGGCTATTGGGGCTCCTTTTGGACTTGAAACGAGTTTTTCCCTTGGAGTCATTGCCGCCAAGGGGAGAGGTTCTCTGAAAATCACCGAGTTTGGAAATTTTCTGCAAACGGATGCTGCCATCAATCCGGGCAATAGTGGTGGTCCCTTGCTGAACGCCATGGGGGAGGTGATCGGAATGAACACCGCGATATACTCTCGGTCGGGGGCCTACAATGGCATTGGCTTTGCGGCTCCAGCAAATCTCGTCAAAGACATCTCTACCCAATTAGTGAAATACGGGACTGTGAAAAGGGGCTTCCTAGGTGTCTACCTTCAAGCGTTAGAGCCAGATTTCTCGCTACTATTGGGCGTCCCAGATGGAACTACCGGCTTAGTGGTTCGGGACACAGTTCGAGGCGGACCGGCGGAAAAAGCAGGGTTAATTTCGGGGGATTTCATTATATCTATGGATGGAAAGAACTTTGATCTAGAAGCAGACGCCATGCAATATGTGGCGACACGAAGTCCGGGGGATACCCTTAGGATATCCCTTTTGAGAGAACATAAAGAATTAGACCTTAGCGTCACTCTCAAAGAATTTCCCAATCAAAAAAGGAAGGAGGAAGCGAAATCCATTTCCACGAAATTAGGATTCCTCCTTGAGACTCTCCCAACACAGAGCAAGGGTCCCCGCGTTTCCTTTCGCATTCAAAAGCTCGCTTTCGACTCCCCGGCTTATCGCAATGGCATGCGAGAAGGCGACATCCTTTACGCCCTGAACCGCAAACCGTTAGAATCAAAAAAACAACTGGAGAAGAGCCTATTGCAGGGTGGAAACTTTCTTCTCTCTATCCGAAGAGATCAGGAACTGTTTTTTATCCCCTGGAGATCAGAATGACAATGATCAATTGGACTCCTGCAACGGCGATAAATCAAATAACGCATATAGGACCTTGGCACACAGCCTGGGAATAAAACAAACTCATGGGAACACGATTGTTAGCGGGCTGACTTTGCAACCATCACCGTTGTCAAATTTGATCGAAGGGGACGGCATATGGATTGATGAAATGGATCGCCGCAGCTACCATATTCAAACCGCCGACTGCCTCCCGCTGGCAATCGTACACCATCGCCCACCCCATTGGGCTTGCCTGCTACATGTGGGCTGGCGAGGAGTCGCAGGCGCCATTGTGGAAAAGGCTATCCAAAAAATGATCGAATTGGGTTGCATTCCGTCTCACTTGCATGCTTATGGCGGACCATGTCTATGCCCAAAGCATATGGAGGTTGAGGATGACATGCGAGCCACCTTCAAGGATCATCAAGTGATTCACCAGACTTGCTTTTGGCCCACCAATCAGCGCAAGTTTCTCTTTAACATTCGGCAGGCTGTTGCCCAGCAAATGATAGAACAGGGCATGGATGTAATGTCTTGCAGATTCTCGCCAACCTGTACTTTTGAATCTCATGAGCTTCCCAGCTTTCGCCGCGAAGGAAAGAATGCAGGCAGATTGTATACTTTGATTTCTAAAAACTAGAACTGGGGTGACGACACTTAGGGTCGCTGCAGCCTTCTGATCAAAAAATCAAGGGCCAGGCTGTAGCTTTCCAACTTAAATCCTGCGATCACGCCCAAACCTAAGTCGCCGATCAAGGAATGTCTACGCACATCCTCGCGGACAAATGGATTGGAAAGATGCACCTCAACAAAGGCGCAAGGCAAGGCAAGCAGACGATCGCGCAAAGCGAGAGAGGTATGAGTCCAGGCACCTGGATTTAGAATCATGCTTAAATAGCTTTGGGAACTAACTTTTTCCAAATACTCCGCTTCGTGATTCGACTGAAAAAAATCCAAGTCAATCCCTTCTCCCAGGCCAACCATTTTTAGCTCATTGAGCTTAGCTAAAAGGACTGTTTGCAGGTCATGTAAAGTGCCGTAACCATAGATTTCCGGCTGACGTCGCCCCAAGAGATCGAGATTGACACCGTTAGCAACTAAGATTAGTTGTTTCAGAGGCTTCTTTTTCTTGTTGGAGGATGCGGCCTTCATTGATTCAAACCATCAAGAATATTCTGCAATAAACGAATACGTTGATCAATGCTGTCTAGATGTTCCATCCTTTCAACCATATCAGGATCCACATCATAATCTGTTGACTTTTGCTGTTCCAGCTGCTCGCTCACCTGACGCACTTTCTCTCGCAGTGCTTGATTCGCGGGTGACAATCGTAACAAGCGTCGATAGATCTCTAAGGCCTTACGAAAGTGACCTTGACTAGCAAAAATGTCTGCCAACGTAGTGGAATCCAGTTCGAGAGAAAACTCGGAAGAAATGCTGCGAGCGTCTCCCTCCCCTTTCTCTTGCCCATGAAAAACTTCCGCAAGAGAACAAACGCGGAAATAGTTAAACAATTCTGGATCTATGGCATCAAGATGAACCCCCGCGCCCTCGGAGGAGGAAACTACGGGAACAGGTCTAATAGAGGCTGTCGTCTGCAAGGGAAGATTCTGAACGGACGGCAACTCCACAGATGGTTTTGTCTTCCTGCCGCTTTCAAAGCGCTGCAACAGACGTTCACGATATTTTTGATGACCCGATGCTGCAATGGTATCAAGAGCTTGAGCTATCTCTTCATCCTTGCTTTCAAAGGATCGCAGACGTTGCAAAACCTCATCCGCTTCGGGGAAAAATCCAAGGAGGATATAGTTCCTAAAAATAACTTTCTGCGCCAGGCGATTTTGCTTTAGGCTCACCGGACTCTTCTCAAGCAGCGCGAGCGATTTTTCAAACTCTCCCTGATCAAAATACTCACGCGCGAGGATGACCCTTGCCGCGCCATAGGTGGGGTGATTCTCTAAACCAAATTCAAGCAAGCGAATGCAGTCGCTGGTCTGGTCATAGGCTTTAAATAGCTCTGCCACTGAAAGAAAAAGCCGACTGGTAGGCTCGACCAAAAAACGGCGCAACATCTGTCGATCCTGGCGCGACAACTTCTGGTTTTTTAAATGCTCAAACCAACTTAAATTTAGTTCCATCGTTATCCAATGCTTCGCAGGGCATGAGGTCAAAGCTTGCCAGTTCGCTTCGGTCGGGATCCAATTGTCGAATGATCGAACCCTCCCAACAGTGATTTTTCTAAAAATAGCTGGCTGGGGGCCTGCTATCTATAATGGACAATGTTTCCTTTTGGTCGCCACCGAATGCCGGAGCCACGAAGCGGATAGACTCATCGCCATCATCATCGATTAGGGTTGTCGAAGCGGCATCTGCAGCGTCAGCATCTGTGAGCGTCACCGGGTCACTTGTTCCCACGGCAGCACCGCTAGCAACGCTAACGGAAACCTCAGCAGCCTCTATACAGTTTGGCCAGAAATCGACCGTCATGACACCACAGGAATCTGAGCACCATTCTGATTTTGGCGTCACAATGCCTGGGAACACGGCGGAATCATTTTCGGGATTGGTTTTTCCCACGGCCATCGATCCCACGACCATCGGCCGAAAAGCGACCCCACTTACCGGGATGGTCTTATCGACGGCCATTAGTTCTTCTTCCTCCTCAGCTTTCTTCGCATTAAGGTCAGGAATGTTTGGTATCGTTTGGAGCTTTTTTTCTATCAGGAATTGCATGCGCAAAGGCCCTTCCAGCGCCGCCGTATCGGTTGCAGAAGCTTTGCGACAAACCGCATTGGTGAAAGGAGCGAGTGGCTTGATAGTGTAGTTCGATGCACCTATCTTTGCTCCACTACAGCTAATGGCACATTGGCCATCCTCTTCCGGTTCGATCGAACAGCTAGCGCCAAAAAAGAGGAAAGGCGTCAAAAGGAATAATAGCTGCACTCCCCGCAAATTCGAACCATTGTGGTGGTCGGCTGAGAGCTGTTTTCTACTGCTCAAAGTTAAACTCATTCTCATCACTGGTTTCCTGTTCATTGGAATTTTCCTGTGGAACTTGATTCTGACCTTGCGCCTGCTGAAACTGGTTCTGACCCTGCACTTCCTGAACGTTTTGACCTTGCGCCTGCTGAAATTGGTTTTGGCCCTGCACTTGCTGAATTTGATTTTGCCCCTGCGCCTGCTGTAATTGGTTTTGCCCCTGTGCCTGCTGGAGTTGGAGTTGGTTTTGGTCCTGCACCTGCTGAAATTGATTTTGGCCTTGAACCTGTTGAAACTGATTTTGGCCCTGCACAGGTTCAGTTTGCCCCTGATTCACTGACTGCTGCTGATTCATGGCTTGATTCTGTGCAGCTGCAGATTCAAACATATTATTGCCTCCTGCATTGACAAATTCAGCGGGGGCAGATTCGGATCCTTCCTGAATTTGTTGGTCATAGGTAGAACCATTGGCCAAAATGGTTGGTGTAATCATGATCATGATTTCACGTTTCTCGACACTTGAAATGTCGCTACGAAAAAGCGCCCCGATAATCGGAATACTCGCAAAGAATGGGACGCCACGGGTGCTTTTGCCTCGCTGATTTGTATACAATCCGCCGATGACCGCTGTCTCTCCTGATCTTTTCATCAGTAAGGTTTTTATCATTTTCGTACTTCGAGCCGCAGCGCCGTTGCGCGCTTCGACCTGGGCCGGCTCGGCACTATCTATCGCTATGGCCATATTCACCATACCGTTGGAGGTAATTTGCGGCGTCACTTTCAGAGAGAGTGTGTAATTGATTTCAACCAGTCCATCTCCGCCTTCAGCAAAAGTCTCAATATAGTCAATTTGTCCGGTATTGATTTCAGCTTCGTTATTATCTTGAACCACGACGTTGTTTGTCTGCAGGATTTCCACATAGCTTTGGCTCTGGCCAAATTGCAAAGCCATGTCCAACTCAAAGGCGTCGTTGATGCTTCCCCATCGCATCGTAGTTTGGAACGGTTGCCGATCAGTGGTCGCATCGACGGCAAAGTCACCCACCACATAGTTAGGAAAGGTCAAAGTACCAAACCCTAGCCCACGTCCAGCGTCCCTGCTGATAGGTGCGCCCCAGGCAATACCAAAGCTCTTCCCGGATTTTGAGGTCGATTCAATAATTCTAGAAGCAATATCCACCTGAGGAGTAGGCAAGTCCAAGCGTTTGATAATTTCTTGAATCATGGCAAGCGTGGTAGGAATAGCCACGACTACCAGAGAATTGGTGCGGGCATCGGTGGAAATTTTGGCTGGACCGTGCCTAGTGGCATCCAATAGCTCTGTAATTCTCTTCGTGGCTTCCTCAGCCTTCGCATAAGACAATCTGTGAACAAGAGTCTTTGGTGGCGTCAGGGTTAGGGCTCTCTGACGGATGGTTTCCAACAATTGCTTTTCTTTGTCCAAATTTTCTAGGGTATCGATGCGGACCATGGTTGGCGACATCTCAATAAAACCTAACTGGTGGGTTTCCAAGACCGCTCGCAGGGCTAAAGACCAAGGTTCGTCATGGATTTCGATGGTCACTGGTGTTTTTTCGATGCTTGGGTGCATGATGTAATTGATTTTTGTCTCTTCCATAATGACTTTAAGAAC
>JBIKVD010000333.1:0-4706 GCA_044357055.1 Oligoflexales bacterium
GTGAAGAACTCCTCACGCAGTTTATTCAGCTAGTGAGCCTAGGTTTGATTGGCCGGGTTCCCCAGATCCAAAGTCTATAGATCCTCCATCGACGCGCCTCTATCTCCTTTTTGCAGGGTGTCCATATCTCCATGTAATCGGGACATGGCTGCGGCAATAGATTCCTGCCGCATAAAATGAGTGAATCAGGTATCAATACCGTAGCCGAAATCAACGGACAATATACCCACACCATCTTCATCACCGGGAGCGTTGCGATAGATGTCAGCCGTACAGCCATTCCAGCCATCATCACGATTGGTTTCACCCAATTGAAGAATGACTTCCGTATGGCCTTCAAAATTTCGAATCGCCACAACCTGACAGCCTTCGTCTAGAATCTGGGACTGCTGAATGATTTCAGCGGTCACTTCGGTATTCCCCATAGGAAGCCCTGATGACCAAAGCTAGCCGATGCGGTGCAGCGTGAAATTGAGCTGTTGCAGCCCATTCGCAGTGAGTCTGATATAGTCATCGATACCAGCTTACTCAATCCCCATGAGCTTGCACGCCAGCTGGAGCAGCGCTATCTGGGAAAGATTCCAGAACGGCAATTGCGGGTGTCGATTCAGAGCTTTGGCTTCAAATATGGCGCACCTCGCAACATCGACATGCTTTTCGACTTGCGTTTTCTGAAAAATCCAAATTTTGTCGAATCTCTGCGCGCTAAGGACGGCATGGACCAAGAGGTGCAGCGCTTCTTGTTGGAGCAGAGCGACACGACAGAGTTTCTAGATCGCCTCGAGTCATGGCTGCTTTTCCTTCTGCCTAAGTACTAAGCAGAGGGAAAACATTACTTGTGCATTGGCATTGGATGCACAGGTGGCAAACACCGTAGCGTCGGCGTAGCCCAGGAGCTATCCCAGCGCCTGGTGTCCGCGGCGCTGACAAATATGCCCGTGAGAGTACACCATCGTGATCTTGGGCTGGTGCGTTAGGGCAGTTTAAACACTTCATCTGAAAGACAAGGCGCCGCCCGTTTTGATCACTTTATTTCCTTGTAATGGCGTTGATCCCAAGAAGTACAAAGGTAAAATCCTCTTCTTTTGGCTCTGAAGCGCAGCCATCGCACTCTTGCTCGACTATAGGATCAATGTTGCAGAGATTATCACTCAATTGAGCTTGCTTCATGTACTTCGCTGTGGTGTTGATATCGCGAACAGATACATAAAGTCCGCAGAGATGATGGAATTTGACTTCAAAAAAGGCGCCGCTGCTTTTTTGTTTCTGTGCCTCACTGTCTTTCGAGTGATTAATGATATCGACGGCTCCAATCGGCTTATCTTGCTTTGGATGATTTTCAAGGAAAATATTATAGGTAGTGCCGCCCACCTTTACCAGATCGAGCTTGATCAGGTTACTTTCAGGCTGTGTTAGGCTATAGATGATATTTAGAAAACTTCCTTCGGTGGGATTACTGTCTCCTTCTGCTTTAATGAGAGCGTTCCAATCCTTAGCTAATATTAGAGCGCTATGGTCGAATTTAACATCCACTAATTCGGTTTGCGTTTTTATGGTTTTGCCGCTTGTGTCTTGCATTTTGGTTTGATTGTACGATATTTCTGCTTTGATCAATGGGGATGTTTTAAACATTGTATGAGAGTGCGGTATCTTTACGGACACCGCTTTGCCGTCTTTCTTGAGAGTAACCCACTTAATGCTACTAGAATCTGCTTTTGCGGCGCCGATATTGTCAAATAATTCAGATAAGTTATAGGCTCCGGCGCTTAAATACCCTGTAAGTTTAAGATTTTTTTCAACTACCACTTTTGTGTCTTGGGGTGCTACTGGCTCTTCTCCCAGTGTTTTTTGACTGGATAGATCAGACCTCTGACCAGCGCAGCCTACGAAAAGCACAGGTAGTAATAATGCGGAAATTTTCATCTTGAGCTCCTCATCTTTCAATGTATATCGATAGAGTTTACTCACTTTCTCTTGAAACAGAGCAGGCTTAACTTGCCCAGCATCATCAAGACGGAGGCCATTTTCGGTTGGTGACGAAGAAATGCAAATTCCCTAGGAAATTTAATTCGGCGTCTATTTAATTTAAATACTGGTGCTTACAAGAAATTGTGGATTTTTTTGCCGTTGCGCCGAAGGCACTCTTTGTTAAGGGTCTTGCCTATAGGAGCCTGCCCAGAATGAAGATGCGCCCGTCGTTAATGCCCATGGTCATCGACACTTTCCGCACCCAGTCTCGCCAAGACTCCCAGAGCGCTAGGGCCCAATTTTTAGTGATGGGCGTACTCGTCCTGGTCCTGAGTGCTTTGCTCATCTATCAGCAGGGCCAGCCTCGACTGGGCGACATCTCTGAAGACCAAGCGCAGAACTATCGCCGCTATATTAGCCAGGAATCACATGGTTTCGAGGTCTTAAGCCAAGATTTGGCGGCAACAGCTTACGAGCGGGTAGCCAGCCCTGAAGATTCAACTGGCGAAGACCAGGCGGAGAAAATCGGAGCTCACTAAAATTGATTCCTGGAGGGAATCACTATCCTTAGTGATGTTCTGGCTCGGCATGTTCATCGTGTTCGGCGGCAGCCGTGTTGCCACAGTAAACATACTCATTCTCATTACATGGCTTTCTCGTAGCCACACTAAGCCAAATTACAGCACCTATGCCGGCGATGATCACACCCGACAGGATGGTAATCAGGAGATTTGTAGGTAGTACATTCAAGCACCGTTTCGGGAATAGCTCACCCCATAGCCAAGGCTCTGAAGACGGCATATTTGTCTTGCACCCTTATTTTTCTTTGGTATCTATTTCTTCCAAGCGAAGCGAAAGAGGCTACGGCCTCTGCTTTGATGTGATTATGACAATAGGATAGCGCACGGTACGCAAGTGTACCCTTGATTTTGTGATTCAGTCGATATGGATGACCGTCAGCCAGTCGTCTTGTCTTCGGCTTGATCAACCTGAGCGTGATCAAAGACGTCAAAGTCGAACTCTTGCTGCTCGTTCCTTGCTGGTGTTCTAGGTGGCGGATCGGGATCAATGCTCAAGTGGCGCAGATAGCGATGAATACTGTCTCTATCGTTTACGGCACAGATTTTCCTTAACTTGCCACCGCAATGTTCGCAGATCGTTACAGCGATTTTGAAAGCTTTGGCAAGCATCTTGGACCAAGACTGGTTTTTGAATACTTTTTGATTTTCTTTTTCAGCGAACTGGAATCCTTTTTTGATATTGGGTTTGAGCGTGATTTGTTTGCGAACCGGGGAGTTTGGTGCGAATACACCGCCCCAGCGCACGAGATGACTTCTCGGCGGAGGCACAAGGGCCATGAGCTTCTCGATGAACTCAGAGAAGGTCAAGAGCAGATGGGTGGTGCCGTCGCTGTAGGGAGTTTTGAGCTTAAGCTTAACCTTTCTATCGGTGGTGATTTCAAGCCGTTCATTGGACAAGGGTCCTCTAGCAATATATTCGATCAACTTCGCCAACCGGTCTCTTGCGAGTGCGTTGACTGAAGTATTGGCGTGCAGCGAGAATCCGTTAACGCTATGGCAGGGTTTTCCTTTTGCTAACGGCACTTCTTCAAGATATCTAAAGCCCTTGCCAATCTTTGTCACATATTTTCCTGCATTGGGACCGAATGCGATTTTGCCGGCGATAGATGATGCTGTGGCAAGTGCTAGGGATTCGTTTTCCGTGAATAAGTCGTCTTGTTTTGGGTTTTGAACGATTTCGCCTTCTTTGTCGAGGTAACCCATTTTCTTGAGGTAGCGCATGACAAACTGCGCGATTCGCCGCACTAGTGCTGCAACCTCGTCATCAGAGATAGGATCGATATTTCTAAATCTCGGTCCATCACCGATGTTTGTGTAGACGCCGTCGGGGCACAGAATATGGCAGTGTACATTGAGATTCAGCGCCGATCCCCAGCGCTGCGTGAAACTGATAGAGCCAGGTTTTAAATCTTTAATGCCCTTTGCCGAAGCCTTTTCGATGTAGTATTTGTGGATTTGCTTAATCATAATCTTGTGAATCTTGGCATAGAGCTTGCGACCCGCCTGCAACCAGTAACGCATTGGAATTGCGAATGAGACTACAAATTGCCTGTAGGGAACAACGGGCAGAACATTTTCGACGAGATGCGTGGTTGCTTCCACCATGCGCTTGGCGCAACAGTTCGGACAAAAGCCACGTTTTTTGCAGGAGAATGCTACGATTTTTGCCTGCGAATACAAGCAGATCGCAGGGATGACTTGAAGTGACCTATGTCTGTATGCAGAAGATGTCTGTGCATGACGTGGAGTTCCCCAAAGTGGAATTAGGTAGGTCTGAATTAGGGCGTTGTGTGGTATTAGGGACTTCAATGAGATAGGAAGCTAAGTTAACCCCAGCTGTCGAAAATGCATCATTGTGACAACTGGTACAATTTAGGTTGACGATGCTGGTGACATCGCCATAGGTGTGAAGAACTCCTCGCGCACTTTATTCAGCTGGTGAGCCTCGGTTTGGTTTGCCGGATTCCTGAGATCCAATAGATCCTCCATCGACGCGCCTTTCTCATCTTCTTTTCAGGGTGTCCACATGTGTATGTAATCAGGACATGCCTTCGGCGATAGAGTCGTGCCGGGTAGCATCAGTGAATCAGGTATCAATACCGTAGCCGAAATCAACGGACAATATACCCACACCATCTTCATCACCGGGAGCGTTGC